>CBDUKH010000050.1:0-25032 GCA_965367755.1 uncultured Rhodothermales bacterium | reverse complement strand
AGGCCTCGGTAGCGGTACGGACTATCAGGAAGTTGGTGGTGGTGTCGTTAGTATTACCACATCGGAAAATGGGAATGACCTGTATTTCGGTGGAGTATTCGCATTCACGGGCGGCAAGGTGAATCAGAATATTGCTCGCTACAATCTGGCTCCTACGACGGCTGTGGACGATGTATCCAACCCGACACCATCGACTGCTCTGGTAGTGGATAATTATCCAAATCCCTTCGGTGTATCCACTTCGATCGAGGTGACACTCGACGATACCGAGTTCGTAACGATCAACGTCTATGATATCCTTGGTCGCCAGGTTAGCACGGTTGTGGATGGAGCAACGCTTCCTGCCGGAAAAAGCACGTTCCAGTTTGATGGAGCAAGTCTAAGGAGTGGAGTCTACTTCTATCGAGTTGAAGCAGGTGCGCAGGTGGCAAGTGGTTTGATGACGTTTGTGCGATAGGCTAGCATGTCAATGGCCAACCTAGCTGTTGAGCAAGATTGGAGACATGAATAGCGGAGGCCCGATAGGGCCTTCGCTATTTCTATTGAAACCACTCGACTGATGGGACTTCGCCTGCGCTATCGATTTTTCCGGAGATGTTGTCCACCTCGAACATCCATGCATCGTCCGCTTTGACCACGTGTACCAGAGGTTCTTCCTCATCTCCTGTCTGTCTGGCCACAAGTACGGTTACAATCTCGTGCCTCCCGGATGCCGGTGCGGTGATTTCGATAAACGGAAAGTGTCCAATTTCCTCGGACAGATCCAGCTTTCCTTCACTTACTTTCGTGTCATCTGAAAAGACGTAACCGAACAACTTTGCATTTGGTCGCTCGATAGTGAACGACTGGTCTCCCGCTTCCAAAGTTGCCTGTTGATCCCTGTCATCTGGAAAGAATCGAACAGAGGCACTCCGGCTCCTACCATCAATCACAATCGAATCACGAATGATGATTAATCCGGGCTTCGCAAAAGCAATTGTTCGGACTACAGACTGGACGTCATCATTTACGAGCTGATAAGCTTGCGTAGCATCACTCGTCCATGACACAAGATCGTCCTTCGTTTCATACTTGACTATTTTTGCGGAGGCTTGACTCTCATTCGTCCCTTCCTCTCCATTATGATATTGATGGCCTTTTCCATCGATGAGGACTCCGTTGTGCGCTTCCGTTATTCGGAGCAACCACCCCTCATCCCTCCAGTCATATGCTGCTCCGAACTGGTCGGTCAGCAGACGTTCGCCGAATACCTTGTACATGAAAGTATTGCGATCCGCATGTTCATGATTTGCGGGTCCTCCACTGCGAAACGCCAGGACGGCATCATCTTTCCCCCATCCGGTCCGGGAAATAATCCAACCCAGATCGAGTCGGGCATTCTTGAGTGCATCAGGTGGGAGTTCAAGGGGTCGAGATTGATCTACCCAAAGAAAGTCCAAAAAATATCCAGGCTCGGAAATTTTTTCAACCGCGAATTGTGCAACCGGGCTATTCGTTTCCCTTGCGATCCATGCAGGTATACACGGAAAAACGCTTTTTCGCGAATCACTGAAGTTCACGATATCTGGCTGTCCGTCCAGAGTTCGACCAGCCTGCATAGCCAGAATAAAATTGAGCGTTCCCTGAGCGTTGAATTCATCAATCCATTTTATGTCTCCTACGATCCTCTGATGTGCATCGAAGAAACCGAATAACGTTCGGAAGGCATAATCAATGTAACTCAGTCCTTCGAAGTAGCTCCCATCTGGGGAGACGAATGAGAGAAACTTGCGTGCACTGGCGACTGCAGTCTCCAGCCACTCTTCCGCCCTGTCGTCGATACCAATCAGTGCGAGTGACCCGAGGCCCAGACCCATGGTGGGAATGGCTCGGAGGTTGTTGGCTCCGAGAATTTCCGGCCAGCGGTCCAGGTTTATGTCATACAGGTGCCTGTGGTTCTCATCAAATTGCCAACCGATTACAGATGCAGGGTCGTTCATCCCGATGATTGTTCGATAACACGGCAGGCAACCCTTTTCGGCGATTGCGCCAAGGAGATTTGCGTCATCATCAGAATTCAGGCTCGAGCCTAAGACGTCTCGAACGAGCAGGAGGCGTGCATTTGCCATGGACGACCGCATGATACCGATGACGTCCGGCCCATCAAGGAAATAGTCCCACTTCGGTAGATCGATCATAGCCTGAATCCCGGAGATGAGCGCGGCCTCACGGTCGGATGTCGGGTCAATAATCTGTAGTATTGCGTGCCGGGTCATCGCTTCGACAGTAGTGCGCATATCAATAACGATATTTCGACTGGCGACCATGGCGTCGGCTGCTTCCATGATTTCCTCGGGCGATGACGACGCCCACTCGGAAATCACATCAGACAACTGGCCGGACTTCGCGTTGGCAACCACGAGATTTCTGAGCGACTCGGAATAATAGATTCCGTTATGAGTCGTGTTCGTCGCAGGTGCACCACAGGCACGGATTAATCCAGCTGGCATTGCTGTCAGTGCTACCGCTTGAGCTCCTAAACGGAGCGCTTCCCTTCGTTGCATTGTTCCTTATGTGGATCGTGTAAGAATACCGTCGGTTTGCATAATAAGGTAAATGGGAAATCGATGCGACTAGACTGAGTGCCTGAGACAGACGCGGAGTGGTAGCTCACGCTTTTGCAGGGAGGGTGAAATGCATCGCCCGAATGGGCCGGGAAGATTGCGCGTCGGAAAACCGTGAAATCGCGTGGGGGCCACCACTCCTCCTCCCCGGTGACAACTTACTGCCAGAATGCCGCCTAACGCCAATGACTTTTTGCTAGAAAAATGCTAGGAAAAAATCTAGACTTTTTCCTAGGAAAACGGCCAAGCGCGTTTTGAAACGCGACGGCGGTTGCAGAACATGTAACTTGTCGTTTCTAACGAGTCATTAATCAATGATGATCATAATCGGAATAACTCAACGATGTCGCGAATTAGGCCTTGAAGGATCCTCCAGTCTGTCGAGCATTCGAGTTAAAGCACAGATAGACACTTTGAATCAATCATCAGACGAACAAGGTATCCTGGAGGATACCGATACCTTCGCGTCGCCACCTAACAAATAGGCTGCGACAAATTGTATTAGCATCCAGGTGCCACAACAATCGAGAAAATGAATAAGTTCAAGTCATCGCCCGGCATCAACTACCCACCACCACTCGCGTTTGTCGTCACCTTTGGAATTGGCCTGCTAGTGAACAGAAGGATTCCGCTATCGATCACAGAACTCTTTGAGTCTACAATCGGGAATTTCGTCGCCGTGGTGCTTGCTTCTATCGGTCTCGGAATTATGGGATGGGGTTTGATGGCATTCCGTCGATACAAAACAGCCATATATCCTAACGTAGGCGCTTCGTCGCTTGTAACAACCGGACCCTATCGGTATTCACGTAACCCGATGTATGTTGGGTTAGCAACCATGTATTTCGGCGGCGCGCTTCTCGTAAATTCTGCCTGGCCTATTATTATGCTTCCTTTCGTCATCCTCTGGGTAAATAGATTTATTATTGACCGTGAAGAACGCCATCTGAAGGCTACGTTTCCGGACGAATACAAAGAATACTCGAGTCGGGTTCGGCGCTGGGTTTAGGATCCACGCAAACCAATAATCACCCAAATCATCCGACTCCAGCCAGCACTGGATTCAACTCGGAATTGATGACCTCCCCGACGGCAACGCCAGGACACCAGGCTTCTTTGTCCAACTTCTGATTATCGTTTTCCGGTTCCTTCAGCCTCATCTCTGAATCCATATAAATGATGCAGAACACTTTTCGCGTTTTCGCGGATCTATTCGGACCTGCTCGATGAAATAGCCATCCATTGTGGAAACTGACCTCGCCTACATCGAATGGTTCAACGACATGTTGGTCCTTTCGCGCCGCGAGTAGTGAACTAATAGCCTTCTCGGAATCGTCGCCAATCTTTAAATCTCTACCCTCGGACAGCTGATGACTAGACGCGCTGAACTCTAGAGGGCCGAGTGCCTCCGGCGTTTCCTGGAGTGGAATCCATACGGTACACGTGTTCGAATTCGATAAAGGCCAGTAGTATTGATCAGCATGCCATGGAGTATGTCCACCACCAGGTTCCTTGAAGAGCGCTTGGTCGTGGTACAACCGCACACCCCGCGTTCCCATCAAAGTCCGGGCGATTCCTGCAAGCCTTGTATTCAAAACTATTTCTTTGACATCCTCTTCTTTAGTCCACAGATTCGTAATCTGAATAAAAGCCCGGTCGTATGTACTCCTCTCCTCAAGTGGAATGTGCATCGTATTCCATCTATTGACAGCTTCGCTGACGACCAGATTGAAACGTTCCAGGTCGTTTTCGGGAATGACATTCTTGAGTTTGATGAACCCGTTTTCCTGATAGTACTGAACCTGTTCCTGGGTCAGTTCGAAAGGCTCGTCAATGTCTGAAGTAACATCGATCAACGTCTAGCTTTTGTTTAAAAGGTTTATGGTTACAGTTGCGAGGTCGTCGTTAGGATACTTTCTAAAATATTTCGGAACGCCTTTCAGACCAGCTTCTTCAGCTACTTTTCTGAACACATCCACTTCCAGAATAAACTGATCAGAGTATCCATGAGTCGCATCATAGGCAGTGGCTGCGGTTCTGCCAAGGTTTTTCGCGGTCAGAGCGGGTGGAATCGTATGTAGTTCGATGACGAGGAGGCCAAACCGGTCAACAAAGGGGGCCCATTTCTCAAGGTGTTCGCGTAACGATGCCTCTACTGCTGCGTTAGCAAGTCTCTTTCCCATCGATGCATATGCACCTGTTGACGCGCTCACATTTTGCGAAAATTCTCCAGACGGTTCTTTCCAGATACGATTATGGTCGAGAAATGTCCTCACGTTTAGAAGATCACGAAGGACGATGCCATAATCGTCTCGCAAATCTGCAGCCAATTTATCCGGACGACCAATATCGCCCCAGATGACCTTCGCCCAAATGTCCGCCTGGCTCAAATTGCTTTTTGTCACCTTTAATGCCGCTTCATTGAAGTCAACTCCAACAAGGAATAGAGGGTGGTCCTCCAACATCTCTCCTCTAATCGTTTGCTTTTCGATGACGTCATAGAGGTGAATCAGAAATGCGCCATTTCCGCAGCCCATGTCTAGAATACCTCGTGGTTGTTGAGATATCGGGCGGTTAAACATGTCGATGATAATCTCGTCGATGGCTTTGAAGTAGGCGGCATGAGCACCCCCGCTTCCCCAGACATTCATCTCGCGATCGACGTGTCGTTCGTTACCATTGGAGTCAAGCTGTCGAATTGTTGCCGGGTCACCAAACATCAGCTCGTCAAGATTCCGCAAGGTCGGGATATACGAAACCGTCACACCGTAAGCACTCGCGCGCCGCGCATAGAACAACCCGATTTCAGTGAACTGAAACGTGCCGTTGTTCTCTCGAAACCATCCGTAGTCAGCGAATATTGATAACAAACGCCCAAAACTACTGCCGTCTTCGTGAAACTCTTCAGGGCGAAACGATGCTTCCATAAAGTACTTGTGGAACATCCCGCTCATACCAAGATGAACGATGGTCGGACCTAGTAGAACTCCGTCGATGTGACGAGATATCTGAGCACGAACTGCATCATGAGCATCTGATGTCTCTTCTGCGTATTGACGTGATGTCAGATGCTCGGTCGCAATATTCTCCATTAAACGGAACGGTTCCACCTCAAACCTGCGGGCATGGAATCTGGCAGAATACTTCATCAACTCGACTACGCGTGAGTACGAACCAAATTGGTCGAAAGCTTCACGAGTCAAATCGTTTACTGAATAGCTGACACGATTATGTTCATTGTCGAGATTCTGTTCCAGCCATCCTTGCGAGCTTAAAACCCGCAGTGCAACATTCAGATATCCCTCGTTAGCCTGAAAGCTTTGTGCGAGTTGGGTTACATCGACCAAACCCTGCTCGAGAATGTGAGTTGTGACTCCTCGGGTGTGCAACAAATACGCTGAAGGTGCGGTCACGATACCGTCAAGATGGCAAAATATAGAAGCGCGCAGTTCTTGTTTCTCTTCTCTCGTTAACATTCCTCTTCTCAATAAAGCATCGTTTTCAATTATAAAACAGGTTCAGAAGCGACGGCAATTTCACGTCGACCCGATTCGTCGACAGCTGTGTAGAAATGATAGTGATCGGTCTCCGTGCGAATGACAAAAGGCTTGCCCGCATGCTGGGCATCGAACGACCCGGCTACACCGTACCTCAACACAGGATTACAAGCGAATGGTCGCCAACCTAGCGGGAATTCCACGGCCGACGTTGACATCATCCCATCCTGGGATTTTTCACCATCCCAGCTGTAGAATGCCATATACCACGTGTCACCCAATCGAAATACCGACGGATCTCCCGCTCTTCCTGAGCTATCCCATGCTCCGGATTGTCTACTTCCAACAACAATCGGACTGTTTGCATCGTCGACTATCCAGTACACGAGGTCGACAGATGTTGCGTATCCTATAAACTCTTCGTGATGGTCGTTGTGAATGCCAGAGGTGTTGAAAAACATAAAGAACGTATCCCCGTCCCGTACCACATTGGGGTGCCAGATAGCCTCGTTCCTCCAGGCCGTAATCGGTCCGCTATTGTCTGGTTCAATTATTGGATTTCCATCGTATCGATGCCACGTGGTTAAATCTTCCGACGTTGCCAGGTTCATTGTTTTGCGACCCGACTCGTAACCATGGTTTGTCGTTCCAAAGTAGTACATGTAATAGACTCCCTTGCCAGACACTGATCGCGGGAGGACGAATGGACCTGTAACACCGTGTGAATCTGGGTCTCCCATTTTTCCGCTTGGTTTCAGGATTGGATTTGCCGGACTTTTTACCCAGTCAAGTAGGTTGCTGCTCGTTGCCAATCCAATCTGAGGTCCTGTTACGGTTGTGTACCCAAAGTCTCCTTCCGCAGCATCATCGCGGCGACCATACCCGGTATACACCATGGCATATTTTGAGAGTGCGTCATCGAACCACACCACAGGCGATTCAACCATCCCACCGTCCCACTCATTTGCGCGGCCGCGGGGTAGCACAATTCCCCTCTTCTTCAACCGACTCCCAGGGTACTGCCAACCCTTTTCGTTCTCACCCATACAATACTACCACCAGTTTATCACATTCTTACCGTCTGTAAACTAGTCAACTTTGTTATCGCGATCTCAAGATTTTTTATTGTCGAACCCGCGCCGATCTCTTGCTTGCAGGCCAATGGATTCCGGCTGAACCAAAGACCCTCTTCTCCTGAAGACGTACGCCTATTCCGTATTTGGTGAGTGCAATATCCGTATATTCGTTTACTCAGGATAGCACGATATGGCCAAGAAAATCATTTCCGAACAGTCCGTAGATGTTGTCAACCTCAGTCGCGATTCCATCTCCGAAAGCCGTGACGTTGTAGCAGTTGAAGAGCCGCTCGAAATCCGAATCGGCGAACATGGCGACATACCCGTACCCATATCCATCACCATGAGAACTCCAGGGTCCGATCGGGAACTTGCCCTGGGATTTCTATTCTCAGAAGGACTGCTTCGATCACTCGACGACGTCGCCTCGTCACATGCGCCACCCACCGATTGCCCCGTTAACTCCTCGAATCAAATCACGGTGACCTTCCATCGTGGCAAACTTCCCGACACATCGCGATTAAAAAAACACTTTTATACGACCTCGTCATGTGGAGTCTGTGGAAAGGCTTCCATCGCGGCTCTGAAATCCATTTCTCCTCCGACGATCAGCACACTCGACACGCCTATCCCATCCGATGTGCTTCATGCACTTCCCGACATCCTTCGAAAGCATCAACAAGTCTTCGAGCGAACCGGTGGCCTGCACGCCGCTGCCATCTTCTCGAAAGAAGGACGGTTCGTGATGATGAGGGAAGATGTGGGTCGGCACAATGCGTTAGACAAACTAATTGGCGCCATCTTGCTCAGCGGCGAGATGAATGCCTCCGAGTGCATCCTTCTGCTAAGTGGGCGCACGAGTTTCGAACTCATTCAAAAAGCGCTGATGGCAGGACTGCCCGTTGTCTGTTCGATTGGAGCTCCATCCAGTCTTGCAATTTCTCTGGCATCTGAGAATAACATGACATTGGTCGGCTTTCTTTCATCCGATCGATACAATGTCTATGCGGGTGCGAAGAATCTCGAAGTATGCCAATATTCACCCGTACGTTCAATCTGACATGAGTGCCGAAGAGAATCCTGAAACCCTGCTGGACCTTAAGCAGACCCCCCAACCCAAGAAGGCTGCCGGGTGGCCAGCAGTAGGAACTACACTGCGACGGGTCCTGTCGGCGATGCCGATCTCCAGAGCTGGCAAAGCACTGTTCAATCTCAATCAGAAGGAAGGCTACGACTGTCCCGGCTGCGCATGGCCTGATCCGGACCATCGCTCTGGTATTGGTGAGTACTGCGAGAATGGGGCAAAAGCAGTTGCAGAAGAAGCCACGACACATATCGCCGACGTCGAGTTTTTCCGTAAACACTCGATCGGACAACTGTCAACGTGGACGGACTACGAACTCGGACATTCGGGCCGCCTCGTACATCCAGTAATTCTGAAACCTGGTGCGACTCACTACGCTCCTATTGAATGGGATGAGGCGTTCAACCTGATCGCTCAACAACTCAATGCACTCGACAGCCCGGATAAAGCAATTTTCTATACATCCGGGAGGACAAGCAATGAGGCCGCGTTCCTGTATCAGCTGTTCGTACGCATGTTCGGAACGAATAACATGCCGGACTGCTCGAATATGTGTCACGAATCCAGTGGCGTTGCTCTCTCTGAAACGGTAGGCATCGGAAAGGGCTCGGTTACGCTCGAAGATTTTTACGAGGCAGAGGTCATCATCGTGGCTGGACAGAATCCTGGTACCAATCACCCCAGGATGCTGAGCGCTCTGGAAAAGGCAAAGGAAAATGGGGCGAAGATCATCTCTATAAACCCGCTGAACGAAGCGGGACTCACTCGCTTTAAAAATCCACAACGTCTCAAGGGGATGATCGGCAAGGGAACAGCTCTGACCGACATACTCTTGCAGGTTCGCATCAACGGAGATGTCCCGCTCGTCAAGGCTATCCTCATCGAACTGTTACGATTGGAAGAGCTCTCTCCCGGCAAAGTCTTCGACTCAGAATTTATCAACTCGAAGACAAGTGGCTTCGAAGAACTTCGAATCGATCTGCAAAAGTATTCCTTTCAAGATCTTTGTTCAGAGGCTGAGGTACCTGAAGATCGCGTTCGCGAAGTAGCTAAAATCGTTGCATCATCGTCGAAGATTATCTGTTGTTGGGCTATGGGACTCACGCAACACGCCAACGCTGTCGACAATATTCGTGAGTACGTAAATCTGCTGTTGATGAAGGGTGCTATTGGTAAGCCTGGAGCCGGCACGTGCCCGGTCCGGGGACACAGCAATGTACAGGGAGATCGGACAGTCGGTATCTGGGAAAAAATTCCTGATCACCTTGTCAAAAATTTGAAGGCGAATTTTAATTTTGATCCACCTACGCATACGGGCTACGATACGGTTCACGCTATCAAAGCAATGGCATCCGGCAAAGCGAGCGTCTTCGTAGCGATGGGCGGAAATTTTCTTTCTGCCACTCCTGACACGACTTATACTGCAGATGCCTTGCGCAAGTGTGATCTGACTGTACATGTTTCAACAAAACTCAACCGCTCGCATCTGGTACATGGAAAGACGGCATTGATACTCCCTTGTATTGGTCGTTCAGAAATTGACATGACAGGTGGAAAGAAGCAATTCGTGACGGTCGAAAACTCAATGGGTCGCGTACACAGAAGTTCGGGTGTTCTCAAACCAGCCTCTGAAATGCAACTTTCCGAACCATGCATTGTCGCCGGGATTGCACAAGCAACACTGGGCACATCAGAGTCGATTGACTGGAACTGGGTTGTTGAAGACTATGACCGCATTCGCAACCTGATTGAAGACAACGTCCCGGGGTTTGACGATTTCAACGCCCGTGTTCGGCAGGAAAACGGATTCGATCTTCCAAACGGAGCTCGAAACCGGGAGTTCGATACAGTATCGGGTAAAGCTTTGTTTACGATTAATGAGCTGCCAGTTGTGAATCTCGCGGCATCAGAGTATATGATGATGACCGTGCGGAGCCATGATCAGTTCAATACAACCATCTACGGTTACGATGATCGATATCGCGGCATCAAGGGGGAACGGCGAGTGGTGCTCATGAACACTAACGACATTCAAAAGTCCGGTTTGAAACCTCACCAGGAAGTAGACATCAAAAGTACCTACGCTGGCACGGAGCGAGTCGCACGAAATTTCCAGATCGTGCCGTACGACATCCCTGCAAGTTGTATAGCAACCTACTTCCCGGAGACGAATGTACTCGTTCCGATTGATGAATATGCCAGGGGCAGTAACACACCCGCGAGTAAGCTGGTCAGGGTGACGCTACACGCCAGATGATAGGCTCGGCCTTCGGGTGGCTCGGCCCTTCGGGCCTCGCAGAAATTAGTTATTAGTTATTGGTTATTGGTTATTGGTCATTCGGGATTCGGGATTCGTGTACAGGTAGCCAAACACTCGTATCTCACAACTCATTCCTCATTCCTCATTCCTCGTTCCTCCTAAAAAATCAACCGTCATTTTTCTTAGCTTGAGAACAATCACAAACCAATTCAGCGCCGAATGTCAGCCAGCTCAAAACACAACCGTATCCTTCTGGGCTCAATCGCTCTTGAACCCAATCGATGGACCGCCACAAAAGAGCCGGCAAACAGCCTCACCGATCTTCTTCGAGCGGTATCGACATCAGGATTTCGGCACATGGAGGTGTGGGAGTTTCATATCAACCAGCTGGACCTCGACGAAATAGCCAATCTACGGCAGCTTGCAGACGACCTCGATATCTCCTTCCCAGCATTAGCTTTGTACCCTGACTTTCTAGCAGACGAAATAGACAACCAGGAGTACTTTGCAGACATCCTTGATCGATGTTCGACCCTGGGAATTGAAAGAATAAAAATGTTTGCTGGTAACAAGTCGGCATCAGACTTGTCTCCTGCTGAACGTGATCTATCTCTTTTGCAGATGACTTCACTGGTGGATGAAGCAGCCCTGCGTAACATCGCTGTCTCGGCTGAACTACATCAGGACACCTTATGCGACACGGTCGAAGATGCAATAATTACGTTGAACGACATGAACGGTAAAATGAGCATTTGCTTCCAGCCACTTGATTTCACGAGTACGGAGAAGACTCTGGCGGACTACAATCAACTGAATAAATACGTCGAGCATATCCACCTTCAAGGACGAAAAGATGGAGAGTTTTCGCTTCTGTCCGACGCTGATATCGACTACGAACAGTGGCTTGCAGCGCTCGCAGCAAACGATTACAGAGGCGACTACTGTATCGAGTTTGTGCGGGGCTGCGTCGTTCCAACACCTGATGACTTCAACCTTGATGCCGCGTTAATCACAGCCAAAAAGGACAGAGACTTCCTGTCTGAAGTACTTCGTCAGACAGTTTCCTAGTTTGCCGCCACGACCTCAACGACCGGCTCCCCATCTACATCGACCCAAACGCCGCAGGGTCCGCCGAGAGGATTATTCTCCATCACGACCTCACGACCGTCCATTGCAAGAACCGGAGAATAATAGTCAGCAATCTTGGTTGCATCTGCGCTCACGTAATGCCCGATAAGTGATCTACGGAAACGATCTGAGCTCGTGTTAGGAAAACTGCCATGAATCAGGTGTCCGTGGAAGAAGAGCACGTCACCAGGCTCCATGACAATCGGGACCGGTTCCATGGTCTCCGGCATTGGAATCCCGACATCCGTAAAACTTGTCGTGGTATCAGCCTTTTCGGCGCACAAGACCGGCAAAGTGTGCGATTTCGGTACTACCTGAAGGCAGCCATTTTCCTCATCACAATCATCAAGCGCCATCCATGCAGCTATGCATTCTCCCGGACTGACCCTGACAAAATGCTGATCCTGATGCAGGGCTTGCCCCCGGGCGCCCGCTGGTTTAAAGTAGAGCATCGATTGTACGGCCAAAGGCTCCTGCCCGAGGCACGCTCTCACCCATTCCGAAACGCGGCCATCCAGTAGCCAGTTTTTCGACACGTCGTCCCATCGGTGCATGTGTATCATGCGTGGATATTTGACAAGTGGATCGTCCGACTTTGTATCTATGCCCGCCATATCCCCGGGGAATTCCCCGGACTCCCGCATTGTCGTGAAATGATCACGATACGAAGCGGCTTCTTCCCTGCTGAAAATGCCTTTCCCCAGGTAATATCCTTCAGATCTGTACTCGCTCGCAATTTGAGATTTGTCTTGCTGCATCATGCTCCCCGTAAATATTCTCAACCCTGCTGATAACCTGAAACGAATAACTTGTTTCCTCTCTAATCGGATGACGCCTTGCTGATTTTCAGTTTCTTCAACCAGAATATTACAGCGAGTCCAATGCCAACACTGAGTAGACCACCTACAGCATTCAGTGCTGCCTTTTCCGCCCCCGTCCGTAGAACAAAAAACGTGATCAGCAATACCCCGATCGCGACAGATAACCAACCAGCCAGTCGGAACGCCAGTACTCCACGCAAGTCAACATCAGATGACTCAGCGTATGCTGGTGTAGCGAGATCGTGTTCCAGCGCTTTTATCCGGGACCCAAAAAGACCGACACGTTTGTCGAAGAATGCTGACACAAAAAAGATTACCGTCGACGCAACAACCCCAACCAGAACATTAATTTCATATCTGGACAAATCAATTCCGGCCACAATTACATTTACATCAGTAAACAGATCTCCAAAGGAACTCACAGACATTCCCTGGCTTGTATTCGCGACGATATTCGCCAGGATGACGCAAACGACACCTCCTCCGAGTGCAGCCATCCCCGACCACCAGGGTGTTCGTGTGAACACGAGGCCGAGAAGGACAGGAGTAAACATTGAGGGACCATACAAAGAGAGCGCCTTTTGATATGTATCGAACGATCCTCCAAACTGATTCATCTGCAGCGCTACGTAGATCGAGATCACGCCCATCAGGGCCACACAGAGGCGTCCAACTAGAAGCTGCAGTTTCTCGGGAGGATCAGCTTTCGTCACCATGCGAGTGAGCGGCACATACACATCTTTTGTGACGACGGCTGCCATCCAGTTGAACATGGTGTCCACCGAACTCATCGTCGCGGCAAAAATAGCAGCGACCATTATCCCTGTCAGTCCATGAGGCAACACCGTCAGTGCCAGCGTCACGAAGGCAGCTTCAGAAGGATCTGCTAGCTCCGGCCACATACTTCCCAGGTCCGGAAACAGGAGCCTGGATGCCATCACTGGTACAACCCATAGCATGGGCAGTACGATACTCAATCCCGCACACCAAGCAGCGATTTTCTTTGTGTCGCGCTCGTCAGGCACGCTATAATATCGTTGAGCAATGTGCCAGTTGACGTTATATCCAAGCACGATCATGATGCCGTACGCAAGCCAGAACATCTGGGGCCTGTCCGTCAACTTCGGGTTCCAATAACCATCTGGAGCCTCGACAGCCAGCCGCGTGATACCATCAACGAAACTCCCGTCACCGAGGACTGTGAATGCCACCGGAAGCATAATGAGACTAACGAGAAAGAGAATCACAAACTGTAGCGCATCGGTAACCATTACCGCCCACAACCCTCCCAGCATGGTGTAGACGATCATAACAAGGCCGGTCACGACAAGTGTTAGTTGAAAGCCGGATACCGGCTGCCCAAGTATTACAAAGCTTAATGAGCTGAATCCCAACGCCGTCGATACGAAGATCACCAGGGTATAAATCATGGTCCCGAGAACAACCACATTTGGAATGACGGCAAGGACCGTGTAGAAGTAGGTGGTACCGGGAGAAAATCGACGGCTGATAAATTCAAGAGGCGTGTCAATTCGAGTTCGCCGCCACTTCTTTCCGTAGATGAAATAGCCAATCATGTAGGCTGGAAATGCGAGCGAGAACAGAATGAACGCCGCACCGCCGTTCTTGTATGTAAAACCCGCTGCCCCCACGAACATGAAGGCCGAAAAACCAGACACGAACAAGGAGACCATGGATAAGACCCATGGAATGTGACCACCACCTTTGAAATAGTCCGAAGTTTTCTTATTGAATCGAGCGACATAGAGACCGACGCACAGGACCATCACCATGTAGATGACAACGACCAGGTAGTCAAACGAATTAAGATGATTTGGACTCACGTGCGCTCAGTTAGTATGCGTCTCTTGCGTATGCAAACAACGCGCGGTACAATAAACAAAGTCAGTGTCGGGTCGAGTTTCAGAATTGAAACGATACCTGGTCAGATATCGTGATGAAGTTCCACTATAAAGTATCGTTTCCGTGAACAAAAAACCTTACAACATTTCGCGTCGTCGTTTCATGGGTCATGCATCGGCACTTCCCGCACTCTCATTCCTCCCGGGATTGCTTGTGCAGGCATTGGACGCGAAACCCGAATCTCCGTTGGGCACATCTGCTACCATCAAGTATGGTCTCTTCTTTGGTGATGATAAACTTGCATCGATTCGCACTGTCTACAATGAAAACCCACTCTACTCATCTCTGTCGGAATCAATAAGGTCGTTTGACTACGATGCGGAATACAACTTCCTCAAAGACGAGATCCAGTACAATGACCATCTGATTGATCTACCACGCATCGGTAATAAGGCCCCGGAAATGGCATTCCACTATTTGATGACGGGTGATGAAGATGCAGCGAGAATGGCCGTTGCACTAATTGACGCTATCATGCAGTTTGAGAAATGGGACTACTTTCTCGAAGACCGCCACCTCGTGATTGGCCTGCAACGCGCTTCGAGCTCAGCCGTCGGAATTGCGCTAACATCAGATTGGCTTGGTGATTTTGTACCTGAAGACAAACGACGGCAGTGGATCTCCACAATGGGCGACAAGGGATGCGAGCCATGCTTCAGAGCCACCTACGGAATGCGATATCCGACTGAGGTCATTGGCTGGACCATGGATGAAACGAGCGCCTACTTTGAGCATCGACCTGGACAGATATTTGATCTTTCCAATTGGCCGTACATCCTTAATAGTACTAACCTCAAAGCCGTTCCCGCATCAGCCCTTGCCATTGCTGCCGCCGCCTATGAACTAGAGCTTGGCAGGTCGAACAGAACCGATCGTTGGGTCGAACAAGCAGCATTCAGCATCGCCTCGTTCGGAGATATCTACGAAGAAGACGGTTCGTACAACGAGAACCTGTCATATGCGAACTACACGTCGGAGCATCTCGCGCAGGGAATGGATGTTCTATCCCGCCTCCGCGGTATAGAACTGCAAGATGAGATCAACTGGGCCGGTTTCGTTGACTTCATGTTTGGAATGGCTATGCCTACCAATAATGGGCCGGCTGACATCGTGAATTTTGGGGATGCGGGGAACGGTATGATGTCGGCAGTGCCTTTCTGGATCGCTGGCCAAATCGGAGACCCGCGGGCCGCATGGTTTGGGAGGAACCTGGCGCGAGATCACAACCTGTGGTCCGTACTCTGGCATACCGACATGCCGGGAATGGCGCCAAAAGATGGTCCGTCTCTTTATCGTTCCGAGCTCGATTGGTTATCCGTTCGTTCCGGTTACTCGACAGATGACCTTGTTGTAGCCATGAGGAGTGGCGGTCCATCAAACCATGAGCACGCCGACCGAAATAGCATCATCATCAAATGTCATGGCGAAGTGCTAGTAGCGGACCCATATCGACCTCCATATGCGAATACCGACATTTCCTGGCCACTACGTCTAAGCACCGGCCACAGTGCCCTGACTATCGACGGGTTGGGACACCAGTACCACGATGGTAAAGAAGGGACCAACCCGTCCGACGCACATGCGAAAATTGTTCGCGTGCTTGACCTGGGCGATGTAGTCTCCTGGTCGTCCGATGCGACCCAAGCCTATCAGCTCGTCAATGAAGATATTCAGTCAGTGGTTCGAACAGTCGTCGTGCTCCACGATGGGAACTCCGTTATCGTCATCGATAAGGTGACCAAAAAGTCTGTCGCCTCTAAAATTGGTGCACGTTACTACGCGAAGAACGTGGATGGCAATGGCAAAGTAGTAACCGGTTCGGAAGCGCTGATGTCACAGGCACAAATAGTCGGAAATGGAAGCGTTCATTCTGGTGCCGATTCGTTTGTGGTACAGAGACAAGGAGAAAACAAGGATCGAAAGGAGTCAACCGACAATGTCTTCGCCATGCGCAGACCAAGTGCCGGTCTCGTTGGCTATGGCTACTCTCCGAGTGGCGTTATGGTATCGAGCGGAGTACTTGACATTGATCCGGAGAGGGCGTCGCAGCATCCCTTCGCAGACGTGGCGACAGCAAACGCTTCTACATCAGCCGTACTCATCTCCGTGCTCATTCCACATTTGAATAACTCTGCTCCAAAACCTGTTACGTTTTTACCGCGCGAAGATGGAACCATTGCTTTCCGAATAGCGAACAAGCGAGTTCAAATATTTGACAAGGGACCGATTCCGGAATTCATGGTGTCGTAAATACAACTCGAAGAGGAACGCCCAGAATCAGGAAAAAGAAGTGAAGACAAAAGCGGTCGTATTTACCGGGCCACGTGAGGTTGAGTTTCGAGATGTCGTATGCCCGGATCCCGGACCGGATGACGTCGTCGTTCGCACATCTCATTCATGGATCAGCAACGGAACCGAAGGCTCATACCTGCGCGGTGAACGATCAGACGGAGATCGAGCCTTCGTTGATGGCGATCCAGTACCCTTCCCCGTCGTTGCAGGTTATCAGAAAATTGGAGTCGTCGAGTGGATCGGAGACACCGTAGACCATGTTGCTGTCGGTGACACAGTATTTTGCACGATCGGACGTGTAGAAGGCATGCATCACTGGTATGCCGGACAGCTGGAGGTTTCGGTCGCGCCCAAAGATAACGTCTGGAAAATCCCCGACGGACTCGACCCGCTGTCCTACGCTGGACTCGTTCTCGTTCAGGTGGGGCACAACGCAGGTATGCGTTCGCCAATTGAAGAAGACGAGCTGGCGGTCGTCGTCGGTGACGGCCTTGTTGGACATTGGACAGCGCAAACGCTTCTTAATCGAGGAGCCAGAGTCGTGCTTGTAGGCCGGCACGACTATCGCCTTGCACTGGTTCGCGATTCGCCGAAGCTGACAACCATAAATAGTCGTGCTGAATCATGGCCCGACGTAGTCCGCGACAAGTTCGGCGAAACCGTAGCTGTCGGCGTGGACACCGTAGGGGCAATCGATCTGATGGAAGATTTATTCTCCGTATCCAAGCGGTACGGACACCTGGTCTCGGCCGGATTCTATGGCACGGACGACTGTATGCATCTCCAACCGCCAAGATACCGGGAGATGAGTATCGATCTGGTTTCAGGATGGACAAGTGGGCGCATGGCTGAGGCGCTCGGAGTTGTAGCCCGTGGCGAAATCACAACGCTGGAACTCATCACGCACCACTTTCCGGCTGATCAGGCAGCGGCTGCCTGGAACCTTATACTGAATAAAACTGAACCCGTACTGGGCGTCATCCTTGATTGGTAGCATGTAAAGAGATTTGGACCATGGATAACAAAGTGTTGCAGATTGTAGAGCCGGGACGTGCTGAGTGGATTGCAGCAGATATTCCGACACCGGAGCCTGATGAGGTACTGGTTAAGGTATCCGGGATTACTACCTGTCCCCATTGGGATATGCGGATTTACAGTGGGACTCCAATGTTTGAATCGCGCCCACTCACTTTTCCCTACATCCCGGGAGAGCCAGGACACGAAGCTTGCGGAGTGGTGGAATCGTACGGCTCCAACGTGACAGGACTGGCTGAAGGCGATGACGTGGTTATGTGGAGGGATCCAGGCAACCGTGTTCAAGGATGTTATGCACGCTACGTCGCTGTCAAAGCGAATCAGGTTTTGAAACTGCCAACCAGGCTTCCTCCGGAAAGAATCGCTTCACTCGAGCTCGCCATGTGCGTGCAAGTCTCATTCGATCAGCTACTGAGCGTTGATGCCGTCGACGGGAAACACGTTGTCGTAGGCGGAATGGGTCCGGCTGGTCTTATCGCAATCCAGATGGCTAAAGCTTACGGAGCGAGAAAAGTAACTGGCACGGATTTGCTCGACGAACGACGAGCGCTGGCGTTGAAGATCGGGGCGGATGCAGCCATTCACCCTGATAATCTCCCCGAAAATCATGTCGATGGAGATTTCGATTCGGGACTAGATACGACGGGCCTCTCAATCGCCATCAACCAACTCATCAAGGCGACAAAAAAGACTGTCGCCGTCTTCGGCGTCATGCGAGAGCCCATCGAGTTCGGGCCAGAGCACTGGTGGGGCGGATTTACGCTGATGGGCTATGGCGAACACAATGCCAGTGCTGCTCAAAGAGCGTTGGATCTTGTGATAAATGGCAAGTTGGAACTGAGTCATCTTGTTAGTGCAACGTTACCAATGACGCAATATGGCAAAGGAGTCGAGATGCTGAAAAGCAAAGAGGCAATTAAGGTCTTATTTGATCCATGGGCGGAATGAGGGTTAGTTAATGGTTAGCGGTTAGAGGTAAGTAGTTGGTGGTCCGTGAGTAGCCGTCAGTGATAATCATTGGTCAATCAGGACGAAGCAAGAATCTACCCCTCGCCACCTGTCCCCTTGCGCCGTTCTCTAAAAAACGAGGAAGACGCGCACCTTTTTGATTAACGATAGTTTCAGACGCTTTTCCCCACCGCGCCCTCGCGCGATACTGCCTACTGTTGATGCAAGTGATTGAAGAAGAACCTGATGTTCAGGTCGCAGATGTTGATACTGTCCGCGCTGCAATGCGGTACAGCACACTTGAAGGACTCTTCGCAATGCAGTACGTCTCTGCAACCGCGACCTCGATGCTCGTTGGGTTTCTGTTAGCACTCGGCGCTTCCGTGACGCAGGTTGGGTTCGCGGCGTCTTTCCCGCTGCTTGGTGGCCTGTTTCAGCCGCTTGGTGCTGAACTGATTCGTCGACAAAATGGCTGGAGACGAAAGGTTTGTATCTCCGGAATCATTATCGATGATCTGTTCTGGATCGTCTCGATTCTGGCAGTCGTATTTCTGCCGCCGGCGACGGCCTTGATTATTGTTCTGTGTGTCCTCGCTCTGCAGCAAGCTGCTATCCATACCTCCCTACTGGCATGGCAGAGTTGGATGAGCGATTTGATTCCACCAGCAGTTCGGGGAAGATATTTCGGTCGCCGCAATTTTGTCGTTTATACCTTTGGTGCCTTGATGGCGGTACTCGCTGGACAATTTGTTGAGCGTATCGGTGAGAATGCCATCTGGAGTTTCATCGTTGTCATTTCGATCGGCATGGTGGCAAGAGCTATCAGCGCTTTCTTTTTGAACAAGCAGCCAGAACCATTTCCTGCATCAGAAACTGATAGTCACCCTCTTGGACGCTTCAAAGATCCATTCCGGCACGGACCGTTTCGAAAATATCTTCGCTTTGTAACCAGGTGGGAGTTCTCAATCCAGATTGTTGCGCCGTTCTTTATCGTTTATATGCTCCGCGAGCTGAATGTTGGCCTGGCCTTCGTCACCGTCGCGGCAGGCTCGGCAACCATCGCTAACCTTATCTCCCAGCAATTCTGGGGCGGACTCGCAGATCGCTTCGGAAACCGACAAGTGTTAAAGGCAACATGCGGTGTCCTCTGTATTGAACCACTCCTGTGGTTGCTCACAGACTCGGCAGGCATTGGGCTCTATGTTATCATTGGGATTCACGTGCTGAATGGTTTTGCCAGTGGTGGATTTCTTCTTGCAAATGGCAACCTGATGATGGGTATCGCTCCGCGGACCGGCCAAACATCGTTCTTCGCAGTGCAAGCGTCAGTCCGTGGACTCTCAGCGGCAGCCGGCCCGCTGCTCGGTGCGCTGCTCCTCGACCGGATACTCGGACCCCTGGTACCAGCAGACTATCTACTCACTTCCTTCTCCATTCTTTTCCTGCTGGCATTCTCGCTTCGGCTTTTCGGACTCTACGCGTTGAGGAAAGTCCCTGAGCTCTCTGTCGTTCCCAGATTGCATCTGTCCGTTCTACTCTCTGAATTTGCAAGGTCCTTCAACAGTACCCAGGGCTTTAGCCTTCTCCTGCAAAGTTTCACCATTGAACCGCACCTCGATGATGAAACGATTGAAGACGCTCTCGTCGACATGGCAAAAGGATAGAACACGTCGAACACATTTTCGTGGTACACTAATGAAACATGCCTGCGAGGTATCGCTAAATTGGAATCGCAATTGACCGACACGTTTTCTGCCCATGCGCACGTGACCTGAGTTGCGTACCTTTGGACATCGAATATTTTCTCTGTCAATATTGTAAAACAGCGGTTGCTACGTGAAGCCAAGGAATCTTAGAAACAGCGCATCCATTTGGACTCGATCACTTCTGCTCGTCTGCCTGATCGCTGTAGTGACCGCCTCATGTAACAAGCCTGATGGATATAGTGCAGACGGACGCAAGCAGGTTCGTCTCTTCCTCCTCCTTTTGAATACCAAGCAAGTCGAGTTCTTCGAACAGGCTGCACTGGAGTTTGAGGAAATATATCCCGACGCTGATATCGTGATTGAACAGTTCCCAGGTTCATCACTTAAAGATTACGAGATCAAAATCAGGCTCCGCTACGCAAGTGGACAAGCACCGGATATCTGGAGTTACCGCGAAAATGAACTTGCCCAGTTTGTTGAGCTCGACCTCCTTGAGCCGGCGCCAGATTATATCAAGGCAATTGTCGACAGCAGTAGCGTCAACGATCTTGTCCGCACAGCATCCTATTTCAACGGGGAGTGCTATGGCCTCTCATGGGCAGCCGGATGGCAGGCGCTCTACTACAATAAAGATATGTTTCGTGAAGTTGGGCTCGACCCCGAGCGCCCCCCAAAGAACTGGGACGAGCTGACCGAGTATGCCGACAAACTGACGATCCGAGACGAAAATGGGAAAATCCTTCGGGCAGGACTTTCCCTTCGTAAAACTGGTTTCAAGCCTGGGACGGGTGAAAAGTGGTTGACGTTCTTTTACTC
Source organism: uncultured Rhodothermales bacterium (assembly GCA_965367755.1). Classification (GTDB taxonomy): domain Bacteria; phylum Bacteroidota; class Rhodothermia; order Rhodothermales; family JABDKH01; genus JABDKO01. The sequence continues at coordinate 3,843 of CBDUKH010000050.1, read as the reverse complement.
TGCGGGTGGCGTGCCCTTCAACGAAGATGGGACGGAGATCCTGATCGACTCCGAGGCCGGGCGTGCCGTGTTCGATCTTTACAGCGAAGTCCTTGATCGCAAAATTGATGGAATCGAAGTCGAGGGAGATCAACGGGGCTTCGGACAGGGACGCGTTGGTATGTTTATCCGGGAACTGCACATCGTGGATTGGCTCGAAACGAACTACCCGAACATAGATTTCGGAGTCGCGCCTATTCCTCCAAAGGATTCTACCTTTACGTCCTATTCATCCGGTGGTGCCTACCCGATGGTTGTCAGCAAGACATCCAAACATCCTGATGTTGCCTGGCGCTTTCTAGAGTACATAGCACGAGATGAGAAATACGAACAGTACATCCGCATAACCCAGGATTTACCAGTTATGAAGAGCGTCGCCGACCTTCCCGAGTTCAGAGACAATCCATACACATCGGTATTTCTTAACCAGGCAGTATATCCACCACCAAAGTTTGCCCACGATCGCTATTCCCTAGAGAAGCTGGGCGAATACATCGAGCGGTTTTGCTACGGATACATTGACGGCGACGAAGCGGCCACTCGAGCAGCCGATGAAATCAATGGCCTGCTTAAGGTGGCGTATGAACGGTCCACAGAACGTGCCGCAAAGACATCGGGAGGAACCGATTGACTCCCAAGATTCTTGCCGCCGTACTTGAGACAAGCGGCTACATCGTCGGCGATAGTAACGCGCGAAGCGGACTCTATATGCGCGACGTCGGCGATGATTGGACTCGCGCGGGCTGGCCAAACATTCGCGCCTTCGGGCTGGCATCTTCCCCGTCAGCACTATACATGGCTGCAGGTAATGGCGTTCTCAAATCCCTTGACAACGGCAATAGTTGGAAGGTCGTAACAGACTGGCGTACGACCGAAGTGTTAGATGTGGTCATATCACCAGACAACCAGAACATGATTCTCGCTGCATCCGCTCATGGAATCTGGCGTTCGTCGGATGCTGGTAACAACTGGATGCTATGCCACGATGTCGACGAAACACGATACTCTCAGTCGATCGCATTCGACGCCAGAAATGGCATGGTCGCTTTTGCGGCAACCGAAAATGGAATCCTTCGATCAACGGACAGCGGATTGACGTGGGATGCGGTCAGTGGCACTACACGCTCAGCAGCAATTCGGAAAATAGTCCAGAATACCGACTATCCGAGTATCTGGTGGGCTGCTACGGCTAACCATGGGATACTCAGATCTATTGACAACGGCGAACGATGGGAGCAAGCCCCGGGTCCGTTCAACTCTCCGCTTTACTCTGTTGGCGTAATGAATAATATCGTAGCGACGACTGGCTACCACACCGGCCCGCTTGTCTCCCGTGACGAAGGCCAGAACTGGAAATCGTATCCATTCCCGAATCCAGTCCTGAGCGGACATGCGTTACTGTTCGATAGTCGCGACTCCAACAAGCTCCTCGTCGGCACCACGACTGACGGAGTATTCGAGCTTAATCTCTCAAGTGGCGCATGGTCGGACGCTGGTCTTCCAGATGCTACTATCCGGGGGTTGTACACCTCTTAATATTTGCACGTGAAAAGATGATCGAAGAGTTTGAGCAAAGACGGGAGCACCTTATCGCATTTTTTGCAGATCGATCCCCCGATGCATACTGCGGACGGGTTGGAGAGATCGAGGTTGCCTGCCGGATGAAACGGGGCGATGCTTACGAGGACTACGCTGCCCCATTACGTTCGATCCTTAGCGATCCTCACGGCGACATGTTCTGGATGTTGCCGATGACCCTGCTCTACTACGCTGGGCGAGACACGCTGCCTGCGGACGTCGTTGTTGAAATGCGGCGCCAGTGGAAAACGTACACGCCTTATCGCGGCGACACGGAGAACCACTGGTGTATGTATTATTCCGCCATGTATTTGATGACCCAGGCGTTCCCGGACGAACCCGGTAGCGAATGGTTCAACGGACGTAGTTCGGAAGAGAACTTCGTCGAAGCGACAGAATATCTGGAGTACTGGTTCAATCTTGTCCGAAGGCGCGGACTTAGTGAGTTTGCATCACCGCATTACCTGCCGTTTTATCTCTCTCCTATCGCGATGTTGTTTGGATATGCAACCGATCGCAAGATGGTGGGCAATGCGAAATCTATGCTTGATCTTCTTATCGCAGATTTCGGAGCAACCACATTAGGTGGCGTGTACGTCGGCGCTCATTCTCGCGTCTATCCCGAACCACTTTTGGAACGATTCCGGAATGGTTCAAACACGTTCGCCTGGCTCCTCTTTGGTAATACGGACTTTCGACCCGATGCTGTTAATATTGTACTGGATCGTATCGGTTATCGTCCCCATGGTGCCGCTGCATATCTTGCGATTTCCGGATACCGACCGGATCGCATTCTCCACGCAATCGGTACCAACCGGACCGATCCGTATGTTCATCTGGAACGGAAACGATCACGCACTCGAATCCGCCGGTACCTTCCACGTAGCAAAGATGTCTACAAAACGACATACGTCTGCCCCGAGTATGCTGTCGGTTCAATTGACGGACATTTGGTTCAGCCCGTTCAGCAACATTCGTGGGAGGTTCAGTGGACACCCGCCATTCCTGGTACAGGATTCAATATGTTGTTCTGCCTGCACCCGTATTGGTCCGCCGACGAGATGGCCACTTATTTCCCGGAGGAACCTGAGTTGCTCGCCGAGAGAGTGGTCCACGAAAAAAAGCCAACCTACACTTCAGAAAATAAGTGGACCGGTGGATCTCCCTATCAGAGAATTGCGCAGGAGCGTGATGCAATAATTGTTCTCTTCGACATCGCTCAAGGCGTAAAACATCCCCATGTCGATGCCTACTTTTCCCGCCACCTGACTGACTTGAGAGAAACGTCGGACGGGTGGATAGTCGGTCGTGGAGGCGACGCCTGGATTGGATACTTCCCTCTTGCAGAATATGAGTGGATAAACGAGACGGGTGGCGACAGGAGACTGCGAAGCTATTTTTTAAAAAATGGAGCCGTGGTGCAGGTCGCACCTGTATCGCACTTCGATTCAATTGACAGTTTTTCAGATGCACTTGCCGAACGGATACCGACATTCAATGTCACCGAGGTGCCTTCGGTTCGATTCGAAACACTACGTGGATCAGTATTAGATTTTGAATATGACAGTGAGCCAATCGTTAATGGAGAACCCGTTTCGTACGACGACTGGCCCCTGTATCGTGGCCCGTTTATCAACGTCGATAATGACGGCGAGATAAGTATTTCATCGGATGATGAGTCCCGCGTTCTTATTTTTGACCTGCCGGAATAGACTTCAACCGTCGCAACAATGTCGTACAAAAGTATCGATCGTCTTATTGGTGAAGATCCGTGCCGAGTACGTGTAGAACTCCGGACAGGAGCGCCGCGACTGATAATAAACGACGAAGAAGTAGCACCGTTTGCCGCTTGGAGCTGGGGATTAAAATCTAGTGCCAGCTTATTTGCGGACGCGGGAATCAATATTCTCCATCCAATAATTGGACTAAACATTGCATGGATCGAAGACGGGGAATACGACTTTGCCGCGTATGATGAACTGTTCAACGATCTTTTGGAAGATCATCCGGGCGCATTCTTTCTTCCACGAATATTGTTCGACATGCCCGACTGGTGGCTGGATGCAAACGAGGATGAACTTATCCAGTGTGCCCTGCCAAAGGAATCCGACAACCTTCAATACGGCACGTATCGATTGAGCCCGGAAGGCGGCATGCGATGGAATAATCCACTGCGAGCACCGTCACTGGCGTCAAAGAAATACCTGGCTGATGTATCACGCTTGT
>CBDUKH010000049.1:0-25631 GCA_965367755.1 uncultured Rhodothermales bacterium | reverse complement strand
CTGATTAATAGTGTATTGCCCGTTGAGGGACCAGAGATACGATCTCCCCTCGCCTCTCCCGTCGGTGAGCTCGAATCCAGCGAGACCCGTGGCATCGCCGGCGAGACTCACATCTGCAACTTCCAGGATACTAAATAACTGATAGCGTGCCGGTTTGGTGAAACGAATCTCTACGGGCAGCTTGAACACTTCGGATTGCCTGTTACGCGGTGTGTCCTTTTTCAGGGCGTATTCAGGTCGCACATTTAGCTGCAGCGATCTTGAAGGTGCGTAAGATACTTCTGGAGAGATCTCTCGCGATCGGATATCGAAGTTGCGACTTTCGAATGATGTGTTCGCTGCCCTGTCGGTGTCTAGCGCACCGGTTAGGCGGGTGCTCCAGTGTTCTCCGAGGGACGTTGTCCACGATGTTTGCCACCGATTGACGAATTTCGTTTCGAGTCCTGCAGCGAGGTTATTCAGCGAGCGAATTTGATTGAAGGTGATCTCGCCGCCGTACGCTCGCTTGTTCTTGAAAAGGAACACATCCTGCCGGATTGATAGCCGGCCGCTCAATGTTTGGTCAGGATCTCTGAAGGCGTGTAGTCGCAGGAGGTAGATGTCTGTTAACCGATCTGTGCTGTTCTTTTCGGTGATATCGACGATGGTGCGAGTGGAAATCGACTGTGCGACTGCGGCAAGCGACCCACCACCTTTTATTATCCTTGAGGGGTCAACGTCGAGCCGGGCGCGGGTCTGCAACCCGATGATAGAGAATAGCGAGTCAGATGGAATGAACGACTTCACATAGTTACCCTCATTGGGTGTAGTCTCAAGAATGAATTCATCTACCTGGACCACATTATCGCCGTTTGCATCGACCCAAACGTACTGACCAAGCTCAGGACCTGTCCGAATATATATCTCCTGTAACCTCGGAGTTCTTTCGGTGCGCGCGTCATACACCCACGATGCCCGGACGGCTCGCGAGAGCTGTCTGGTTGAACCCGATGTCCTGAGGACAACAGATTTCTGGTTTTCTTTCTGCAGATTGATTCGGAATGCGTCTTTGACTGAGACACTTCGAAATCCGAAAACCAGGTCTGCATCAAAATTCTGCGAGGGTTTGACGGCTGTATTCGTTTGGATGGTCCATGAGGTCCCTCCTTCGTGCAAGTCACCGAAGAGTGGATAGCTGTCTTGCCGGAATTCGACGGTACCACCGATAGAATATTTATCGGACGTCCGTCGCACGCCGGGTCGGACTTCAAAAAATTCGAATGATGTACCGAGCAGGCTATCGCCGGTTACGGCCCGCAGTTCCCGGCGCTCGTGTTCGACGTCAAGGGATGGCACGACGCCGCGTAGGTTCTTCCTGATCGTACCTTTCTGACGGAGCCATGAACCGATCTGATCTGCGAGCAGGTTATCCGTACTGATATTCTCAAGACGGTAGTGTGCCGATGGATATCTAGACGGAGCGATCGACGATTCAAGTGAAAACCGTTCAGACGAGATTAAAGAGCCAACATCAAGTTGCCCAAACCCTGCTTGTACGAATGTACTATCAGCATACTTGTATAGAACTCTTCCTTCAATAACAGTGTCACTATTTCCTTCAATTACTGCTCCAACAGGGTTACTGTTCGTGGACGCCAGATTCCAAACGCGGCCAAACTCAACATCACGGGTCCGGTTAAACGTCACAAAATTTGCACTACGTTTTGTGCGAGTCAGTTCAGCAGAAATAGCACCAAGGTAGGTTTCCCCGGCGTTGACTTTGAGAGGCACAACTTTAATGCTTCCGGTGAGTGCGGTGCCCTGGTCATCTTCGCTATCCAAAATCGAAAGTCGATTCAGGTCATTCTGTGATTGCGCGAACTCACCGCTTATCTGGATGCCTCTGATCGGCTCAATGGTTCCGTACAGGTCGACAAGTTGTTGTTTCTTGGGGCGAGGCAGCACGCGTATTGGTGCATATTCTCCGAGACCACGGCCGACGTATTCGTATTGAATCCCATTCACGAGTTGTGCTCTTCGTGCATAGTCACCAAATCCGATTCCGACGCGTGAGAATTGCACGCGATAAACATCAACAGTGTCTGCTGGCTGTTGATCGATGGCGACAAAAATCGTGTCTTGAAACAGACCTTCGTCGACGATTTCACGGCGGTACTGAACGAACAGAGCCTCGGGATCATATTGAACCAACTCAGCGCCACTTCTGCTCGCGAGGTTGTCACCAGCATTGGCGAGGAGCAACGAATCTGTCGACGTGAGACCAAATTCTTCGGCGAACTGACGACTATCGGCCTCTCGAAGAACGGTTACTCCGAACTTGCCACGTGACCTCTTTGTACCGGTAATATTCCAGAAATCAGTTTCTGCCTCACTCGCAAGCAGCGTTCTGGTAAATTGATTCGTGGAGTATTGAAACTCAACGACTACGCGTCGGTCGGCACCAATGATTCTTCGTGCAGTGAATGTCACTTCGGCTGTGGCGTAGTCAATCACATAGTCGTTGCGCTCACCGCGAGTCAGTCGGATCCCGTCCAGATAGACTACTTCAGATCCCGGTACGAGAATGATAAACCTTTCTCCGAATTGACCTTCGAGGCGATAGGGTCCTTGCACCCCTTCGAGGATCTGTATCGGTTGGGACCTGAATATACCGCGGCTTGTGGCTCCGGCGAACGACGCATTTCCTCCGGCAAATATCCCGTCGGAAACGGGGAGGCCACCGCTGAGGCTGACGCCTTGAAGTTTTCTGGAGAATTGACCGAAGGTAGATCCATCAAGGTCCAGTTGAAAGTCACCCAAAGTCGCGACGGCCCTTTCCGTGCTTATTTCAATAAACACTTTGTCCAGTTCCTGCAACCGTTGTGTAGTGCCCTCGGGGAGTATGGGCGTGTTCTCGTCGGTCAGCGCTGCACGAATATTTACGCCTTCTACGACTTCTCCAGACAACTGCATTCGCAAACCTGATTCGATGGTAACATCTCGATTATTACCAGCGATGACACCTCTACTTATAGAACCACTCCGATTGAGTTTACTGCTGCCCAGATAGTCTCGGTCATCTTCATCCGGTATTGCTCCCGGGACCGACGTGAAAAAGCCTGTCGAATCTGCTTCCTCCCGGTCCTTGACAAAGGAATTCTTGTATGAATCCTTGAAAGTCACGGGAAGTGCCCGGTATGTAACGATTAAAGTCTGGACAGAATCTACAGCACCGCGGAACCACAGGTGCCCATGCCGGTCGTTTAGCGAATAGTCGGATGGAGGCACGACCATGGAATCAGCGATAAGGGTCACCGATTCCGGAATAATAAATGGACGCAGACGAAACGGTTGCGTGGCGGCAACGTCAAGAGTATCGGTGAATACACTACCTTGTGTTCGAACGCGGGCAGAATCCTGAGCAGAATCCTGTCCTGATGCGCAAGTCACGCAGAAGCAAAAAGCAACTATTGCAAAACACAACCGAAGCACAAAGACAATCCGATTAACGCTGGGATGGTAGTGAATCTTGATTCAGTTGTATCTGTTGGCGTTCAAGCAGCACTCTCGTGGGAAAATTACGGTACAATAGTAATTTCGTCTGGTTTCGAATTGAATCAAACAAGTTGACGGGGCATTGTCACAATCATCTTCTGAAATACGTGGGCGGTATGCGCCGTCTCCGACCGGTGACCTGCATCTTGGAAATATTGCGGCAGCGATGGTGGCATGGCTGTCGATACGACACCAGTCTGGCACTTTTGTTCTCCGGATCGAGGATCTGGACCCTCCCCGTACCGTTCAGGGATGTATTGACAGAATCCTCGATGACCTTCGCTGGCTAGGATTCGATTGGGATGAAGGACCCGGGATTGGCGGACCTTACCGTCCATATACGCAATCCGAGCGAAGCGGTCATTACGAACAGGCCCTTCGTGACCTCAACGCAGAAAGGCGGCTCTTTCCATCGACTATTTCGCGATCCGAGCTCGCTGAAATCGCGACCGCTCCACACGTTCGCCCTTCCGTGTTTCCGGCATCACACCGGCCTGCCTCTCTGGACACCAGTTGGTATGAGGAGTTCAACACGGCGCCAGGAGAAGATGCTACCGCGATACGGTTCAAGGTGCAGGACAGGATTGAAAGGTTCTCCGACATCATTCTGGGAGACCAAAGTATTGGTCTCAAGGACATGGTCGGCGACTTTGTCGTGAAGCGTAAGGACGGGCTCTATGCCTATCAACTGGCCGTTGCCGTAGATGACGCACTGATGGGCATCACGGAGGTCCTCCGCGGAGCTGACCTCGTTGACTCGACGTTTTGCCAGATACAACTTTTAGCAGCCCTGGGCTACACGATTCCTGCGTATGGCCATTTGCCGCTTTTGTTGGAATCGACTGGAGATAAGATGAGCAAGCGTGCAGGCGGGCTTACAGTAGAAACGCTTCGGCGTCGGGGCGTTTCGGCAGAAGAAATTATCGGACTGCTCGCCGGAAAGTACGGCTTAAAAGCGGACAGGCATCCTTGCTCTCTGAGGTCTCTCGTCGACGGTTTTGATATCACCCGACTAAGCACGCATGAGGTAGTCCTTCTAGAGTCCGACATGACCTATCTCAATGGACAGTAGACGCCTCAGATTAGTGTCGTATAATCAGAATGTCCGTGTCGAAACGGGTTTTCCGATTACATCCAGGTAGAGGAGACGAATAACAGTTCTAATGAACTGCTAATGGAACGCTCATGAAAGTGACACCTGCATAAGTTAAGTTGGAACCGGGGAGGAGGATGTGGCGGCCCCCGCACAAAATTCCAATTTGCTACTGCCGTCCTCCGTCGACCGACAGCGTGAAACGAGCTCCTTCACCCGGACTGGCCCACATCTATTAAACGCTACAAGCCAACGCCTGCTACCATGCAAAATCCTCGCTTCACTCACGCCAATAAATTCGCCGACCGGAATGGCTGAATATCATACCAGCCTCCATCGTTGAGCCTCGTCTGTGCGTTCTGCCAGAAGTCAACGGAAAACAAATCGCCGTGACGATCCAGAAAAGTATCTCTTACGGTTTGTGGGAGCCCCAGAAACTGTAGAAACTCTTCCGGAAAAACATCTTCCTCTCCCACAGCAAACCACGGCTCTGCCTGTATCTCCTCGTCATAGGATGATGCCCTCGGAATCTTTCTGAAAACACACTGAGTCACTTCGCTAAGTTCATCGTAGTCGTAGAAAACAACTCGGCCATGCCGGGTGACACCAAAATTCTTGAGGAATAGGTCGCCGGGAAAGATATTTGACCTGGCCAGGTCTTTAATTGCCATGCCAAAATCCAGCACAATTTTTTCCAACTCGTTGTGATCTATCGAGTCACTTCTGGCCAATAAATTAAGTGGATTTACGCGCCTCTGAACATACAGGTGATGGATGTACACTGAATCCTTATCTACTGTAATATTTTCGGAAGCGACCTTACACAATTCCTGCAACAACGATTCGTCAAAACGATCGCGATCGAATTGAAGGTGTTCAAACTGTAATGCATCAACGAGGCGACCAACTCGATGATGTCGAAAAACATGCAGGTACTTCTCTCGCACAATCTTGCGCGTCGTCGTCTTCGGCGGGTCGAACTTGTCTTTGATAATCTTGAAGACAAGATCATAACCTGGCATGGTGAACACACGCATCACCATTCCTCTATCTCCAGGAGCCAGAACAAAGTGCTTCGTTGTGCTCGCCAGATGATCCCTGATTTCTCTATAAAGTTCAGTCTTCCCGTGCTTGTTGAAGCCAATCGAAATGTAGAGCTCTGCAATTCTTTTCGCTGGAAGAATCGTGCGTAGGAATCTGACAAGTTGATACGGAGAGGAAGTAAGCACGTTAAAATATGAGCGCGTGAAACTGAACAATATGCTCACGTCATCTTCAGAAAGCAGGACGGCCTCTACATAAATTCCACCCTCCCGGGACTGCAGTACAATGACGATCGGAAGGCAACCAGACGTGCCGATAATACGACCTATTAAATAAGCTCGACCATCACGGTAAAAGATACTTTTAATGACTTCCGCGGCTACGGTCGAGCCGCAATCCTGCAACACCATCCGTTGATCTATTCGCTCAGCAACTGTCGCCGCGAACATGTTAGCGTCAACCAAAGGAAGTTCGAAACTCGTAGACTCAAGGACGCGCAACACCAGGTCCTGCAATCCCATTGCGTTTTCAAACCGCCGATACACTAACTCGTTACTCCGATTTGGAGGTGACTCAAAGTCGGTTGCCACGAATTCAATATCCTCGTTAACGCCCTGTGTCGCAAAGATCCTTCGAGTCACCGAATTGAAAAACGTCTCCGCAATGTCCCAGTCCTGACGCTCAGACGAGTATGCTGAGAACACGGCTTTTATTGATGCCCATACTTTTTCGTTTTCAATCCGTGGCCCCAGTAAATCACGTACTTTCGCTTCAACGCGGTCGATGACGCCCTTGTACAAATCAAGTCGCTGCCGGGAATCTCGCAACATGTTTTGCACATCGTTGTTTTCGAATCTACTTTTCGCTCGCTGCGTAATGACCGTGAATCGCGTGTTGAAGGATTCATATGCACGAAATATGGTCCGTGCGGCAACTATTGCGATGCGACTATTAGACAAATTTGCTGGCATAAACGTGTAGATTGACGCCGAATTCTCAGTTGTTCTTTACTGTATCGCTATCGTCCAGCTCAGTAGTTGCTAAATAGCATCTGTTCAATCCCCCGGTGCATCCTTCGATAGAGCCTCATAACCGAATTCCAAATGCCCGAACACGCATATCTCCACGCAATCGACAAGCTGCTCGATTCATCTCCCCACACCGCGAATACAGTGGATGAGATCTGCCATTTAATGTTCGACGTCGTGGTAAATCAACCGCGAGTGGCTTTCGGACTCCTGGACCGGATAGAGACTATCATTGACGAAATCGACTATGAGCGCGGACGAGGTCTGCACGCCGGTATTAAGGGCTACGCGTATTTCATGGTGTCGGACTTTGAACGTGCCCTGCCACTCCTACTCGAAACCCTTCCCGCATTTACATCGGAGGACGAACCCGAGCTATTTGTACGGATTCACCTTGGCCTGGCGAATATTTATGTGAGTATTGGGATGTACACAGAATCACTCAATCACGCGAATATTGCCCTTGAGACTGCACGCCACATCGAGAACTTGAGTGGAATCGGTTGGTCGTTGCGCTCACTTGGCGATGTCCATCAGGTAGTCGGAAACAATAGAGAAGCTCTGAAAACATTTGAAGAGGCTCTGAGGGTTTTTGAAGCCATACCTGAACCACAGGTGAACGACGAAATTGTTGGTCGTGCCAGAGCCTTGTCTGGAATCGGCACTGCCCATCAACGACTGGGGGACCTGGAACAAGGCCTCTCCTATCATCAGCGCGCACTTGAGATCTACAGATCCGTAAACAACGAGTCAGGAGAATCGAGGGCGCTGACAGATATTGCCATTTGCCTGACTCCAAGTCGACCACATGACGCACTGAAGATGCATGAGGATAGTCTGCAGTTAAGAATTTCGATGGGCAACAGACAAGCGCAGTGCACGTCTCTCATCCACATAGCAGATTTACTTCTTGGCATGGGCGATTCAGACGCCGCGTTGGTGCGGTCTCAGGCTTGCCTTGAAACGGCAATAAAAATAAACTCAAAACCCCGCGTTTATCAGGCTCATGAAGTCCTCTCGCGCATCTACGAAGCGCGTGGAGACTGGCAAGCTGCGTTAAAGCACTTGAAGGAATACTATAGAGTCTATGGCGAAGTAATCGGAGACGAAGTTCACAGCAAGATTTCAAATATTCAGATTACGAAGAAGGCGGAGACAGCGCGCAAAGATGCCGAGATTGCGCGATTGAAAGCTGAGGCGCTCGATATTAAAAACGTTGAACTGAGGAATCTTCTGGACGAACTTCGAAAGACACAGCAGCAGCTTGTGCAATCGGAGAAGCTGGCTTCTCTCGGCCAGCTTACAGCAGGCATCGCACATGAGATCAAGAATCCGCTGAACTTCATCCTTAATTTCGCCGCGCTTAACTATGAGATGTCGGATGAGTTAGTCGAGTGCCTTGCAAGCGATCGAGACGACGCCAGCGATGAACTGGTGAAAGAACTTGTTGACGGCATCAAGATGAACACCGTGAAGATCGAGGAGCATAGTAAACGGGCAGATCGGATCGTACGCGGAATGCTCGAACATGCTCGAACATCATCAACCAGGAGAGCGCCGATCGATTTAAACAGGTTGCTTCGTGAATACGCCGCCCTGGCCTATCATGGAATGCGGGCGACGGAACCGGAGTTAAACATCGATATAAAGTTTCGAATCGCTGATGATATTGGGGAAATTGTGGGATCGGAACAGGATTTAGGACGCGTTATTCTGAACATCGTAAACAATGCCTGCTACGCAATTTTGCACAGAGACAGACAGAGCGGGACTGCTGGACATGACCGAATAACCATAGTTGCCGAACGAAATCCGGAAGGTGTAGAAATATTAGTCCGCGATACCGGGGGTGGTATTCCAGCTGACATCCTTGACAAGGTTTTCAACCCGTTTTTTACGACGAAACCAGCGGGAGCAGGGACTGGTCTGGGGCTGTCGTTGAGTCACGACATTGTCGTGAGCCACGGCGGAGCGATGATGGCGGAAAACGATGCCGAAGGCGCGACCATCAAGATCCAGCTGCCGGTGGCCTGATAAGAATAGAAGAAGATCGACTTCAATCGCCGGCAATCGAGTCAAAATTATGATTCCCTGGCGTACTCAATCCAAGGATGGGCAGGGTGGAACCTGAAAATACAAGTCTTGGCTTGTCAAGCCTGATCCGACTCTTTCGAATTGCTCCTTAAAAGTTATTTTTTTGACGTCCTAAGTTACCTTGGCCCGGGTGATGCGCCAATAATTGGAGCGCGCATTTGGCACTGCACAATTAGCCGAAAACCCACATCTGATTTTGACGACATTGTCTATTTTTGCGCGATCAAAGCCAGACAACGCCGGTCAGGAACTTCGTCAGTTTATCATATTAAATATTTGTATACCAACATCTTAGGACATCCAGTCTGTCGAGGAAGAATCTAATTTTGACCATCTTAAGTAGATCTTCTCACATCATATAACGATCTGGCGTTTTTATCCGATAACGAATTTGTCAGGAACAGCCTGAACTGATCCTTACGGAATCATCCACACATTTCGATCGCTCACAATATCTAATGATCACTCGTTTATTGAACAAGCCGATAGCGGTGCTGCCGGGCTCGATTACCGTCGACGACGTAGTACGCTACTTCTTCTGTTGGGCACAACTATTTTTGATCGTCCGCATTGTTGACCTGTATCAAATTGAAGGATCCAACGGGTTTGGTTTCATCACGAGGGTCATTTTATATGGCTTCCTCATCAACGCAATCCTGCCCAAGAAATTCAGGCCTACTTTCTTCCTGGGCTTGTCAATTCTCGGGTTGACGATGGTTATAGGGGTAGTCCCTGCCGTCTGGCTTATCACGTTCGCTCTGATGCTATTTGGAATGTGCCACCTTCCAATACCGATGTGGGCGCGAGTAAGTCTGATTGCTGTGGCTGGCGTGATCTTCGCCCTCCTGCGAGCCGAGTGGATGACCACCTCATGGTCAAGTCTGGTTATGCCGATCCTCGGTTCAATGTTCATGTTCCGGTTGGCAATTTATCTTTACGACATTAGAAACGAGAAGACTCCTGCGACATTCTCGCAGCGCCTCGCCTACTTTCTGATGCTGCCTAACGTCGTTTTTCCTTTCTTCCCAATCGTCGACTATAGCACGTTCAAGCGGACGTATTATAACGAGAACGCGTTCGACATTTACCAGAAAGGGCTGGCTTGGATTGTCAGAGGTATCGTCCACCTATTGTTGTACAGATACGTCTATTACAATTGGACACCCGCTTTCTCACAGATTAATGACCTCGGTAGCGTAGTACAGTTTGTCCTCTCGGCGTATCTGCTCTATCTGAGGATCTCCGGACAATTCCATTTGATCATAGGCATCATGTGTCTCTTCGGATACAATCTCCCGGAGACTCATAACAATTACTTCTTTGCCAAGGGATTCAACGACTACTGGCGACGTATCAATATCTACTGGAAGGACTTCATGATGAAGATGTTCTTCTACCCGATATACATGCGATTCAGGAAACTCGGGCCGGTCGGTGGTCTTGTTGCTACGACTGCTATCGTCTTCGTCTTTACGTGGCTCCTGCACTCGTATCAGTGGTTCTGGCTTCAGGGAACGTTTCCACTTACTGTAGTTGATGGCGCTTACTGGGGTGTTCTTGGTCTCCTGGTTGCCGCAAACTCGGTCTGGGAAGCGACGCGTGGAAGGAAGGCATCTATTGGTGTTAAGAAAGTGAGTGTTTTGTCGGCTTTTAAACTGGCGGCGCAAACAGTCGGGATGTTCATCGTACTTGCGATGATGTGGGCTTTCTGGAGCAGTCAGACAATTGGCGACTGGGCGGCGGCGATGAAATCCACAACGAATAGTCCTGCTTCCGATTGGGTTATTCTCCTGCTGGTTATTGGCGGGATAATTATCGCAGGAACGTTGATGCAGCTTATCGGGTCATGGAAACCAGTAGTTGAGTTGCGGAAAAAGCAGGGTCGGTATGCTGCCGCTTCGGCAACAACTGTCGTGGCACTCCTCCTGCTCGTTGTAGTGCACCCGCGTACAGCCAACCGATTCAGTCATCATGTCGAAAATATAGTCGGTGCTTTGCGTGTCGAACGTATGAACGAAAGAGATGATGAACTCCTCGTGCGTGGGTACTACGAAGGACTCCTACAGACTGGAAAGTACACGTCTCAGCTGTGGCAGCGACAGGAAGGCAAGCCTCCAGATTGGGGTGCAGGGGTTGAGACAGTCGGCGTTGGCCGCCGCACTGGAGATCAGCTGAAAGTTGAGCTTCTCCCGAGTCTCGAAGCCACTTTCAAACGTGCACGACTTCAGACCAACGAATTCAAGATGCGAGACAAACCGTACGCACTTGAAAAACCGGACGATGTTATTCGCATGGTTATGCTGGGTTCGTCTCTAGAAATGGGATGGGGTGTCACTAACGACGAGGTGTTCGAAGCAGTCGTCGAAGAGCGATTGAACAGTGACATGAGGAATGCTGGCAATGACAAGAAGGTGGAAATGTTAAACTTCTCGGTCGGAGGTTACACGCTTAGCCAGTATGTTTACGTGATGGACAACAATGCATCTCGCTTCCAGCCTGACATTGTAATGACGTTCGGGCATGCATCTGAAGGACGACGCGCCATTACGGGAATACTGGAACTCCTCAAAGACGGCGTTCCGTTACCGGATGTACCCCGGGGATTTGTCGAAGCAGCCGGAGTGACACGGAACATGAACTGGGCAGAGGCAAAAAGTAAGCTCGAACCATACAAGAAAGACATCCTTCTATGGGGCTTCGGGAAAATCGTTGCTAAAGCGAACGAGCTTGGAGCCATTCCGGCATTCACGTTCGTGCCCGTTACAAATCGTGCTGCCGACACGGCTGAAGTCGACGAACTTCTAGCTATAGCCAGGGAAGCAGGCTTTGTCGTCACGATGGATCTTCACGGCGCCTACGGCGATCGGCCACAAAGCGATCTTTGGTTAGGCTCATGGGACGACCATCCAAATGCGCTGGGCCATAGCCTGCTCGCCGATCGGTTCTACAATGAGCTCATGGAGCACAGCGAACAACTGGGCCTCAAGCCGGAGAACTACGCAACGGAGTGATTTACAAGGAGATACCGACGCGACCCAGTTTAAACCGGCCGTATTTTTTCGGATTCGCATCATTTCGAAGTTTAGTTCGTTTTCGGATGCCCGATGAACTGTACATAGCATCCTCCCTCTAATCTGTATTTAACAACACCTTTCCCCCGTAACTAGCGGCCATGAGATCAAAAATCGCCAAGGATAGCTCGACTATCACACTTCCCCTGCTGAAAAGCCATACGGGAAGATTGATTGCCGTCACCATCCAGCTTGCTCTGGTGATGCTGCTAGTACGCGTGTACGGTATCGAGGAGACAGTTGGCTTCAGCCGCCTGACACCGGTTATTTTCTTCGGGTTTATCATTCATGCCCTCGCCCCTATTCAGTATCGCCGTCCGATATTTTTACTGCTGTCGCTGGCTGCCATAGAGGCCATCTTTCCCTTTCCCAACAGCCTGATTATCGTTGGCATCGGACTTTCATTGATCGGTATCGCCCACCTTCCGGTGACGTTTTATTTGCGCGTCGCTATTCTGGTCGTGTATGGCATCTTCCTGGGTCTCATCAGATCCGCTGTTATCGTCACACCCATAGATACACTCGGAAATATTCTGCTGCCGATTGTCGGATCGATGTTTATGTTTCGGTTGATGATCTATATGTATGATCTGAAGCATGAAAAGAAGGCAGTGTCTGTCTGGGACAGATTGACCTATTTCTTTCTAATTCCAAACGTCTGCTTTCCACTATTCCCGGTCGTCGACTTTCAGGTATATAAGCGGTCTTTCTACAACGATGAGGATACATCGATTTATCAGAAAGGCGTGCTGTGGATTTTCCGCGGCCTTACCCATCTCCTGTTCTACAGGATAGTTTATCTCCACCTGGTCCCCGACCCGGAACAGATAACGGGTTTGTTCAGCGTGCTGACATTTTTCCTCACTACCTACCTGCTGTATTTGAGGATATCGGGACAATTCCACATCATTATCGGGGTACTATGTTTATTCGGATATAATCTTCCGGAAACACACCATCTGTATTATCTGGCGGATAGCTTCAATGATTACTGGCGACGGATAAACATTTATTGGAAGGACTTCATGACGAAGATCCTTTTCTACCCCCTCTTCGTAAAGTTCAGGCGGTTTGGAGTCATTCCAGGTTTGATTTACACGACCGTGATTGTCTTCTTTGGGACGTGGGCGTTGCATTCGTACCAATGGTACTGGCTGCAAGGAACGTTTCCCGTCACGTTGCCTGACATAATTTTCTGGGGAACGATTGGCTTATTTGTTGCCATTAATTCCGTCTATGAAGCGAAAGTCAAAACAAAAGGTGTCAAGAAAAGTGAAGGATTTACCTGGCTTGGCGCAGTTCGATATAGCTTCAGAGTCCTCGGCATGTTCACATTCCTGACTTTGATCTGGGCGTTGTGGAGTAGCGAGACAGTGGGCGATTTTCTGATACATGTCCAAACCGCTTTCGCAGATGACTTCTCCGCGTGGCTAATGCTTGGAGCCATAATAGCCGGAATCATTGCTCTCGGGAGTATTGCGCAGTTCCTTATTCACAAAGGATACGAACTTACCATCGTCGGCAGTTATCCATCTTTTGTCAGGTCGGCTGTTTATACCTTCGTGGCAGCCTGCCTCCTCCTCGCACTCGCTCGACCGGAAGTCGCAGGCGTAGGCGGTGAAAACGTGGCGGGTCTGGTCGAATCGCTCAAGGGAGATCGATTTAGTGACCGCGATGAAGAGCTCATGGCTCGCGGCTATTATGAAGGATTACTGGCCGCCGACAAGTATACGTCCGGCCTGGCACAGATCCAGTCCCGCAAGCCTCGTGACTGGAAGCCAATCATGGATACCAAAGCGGTTCGCGACACCAACGGTATGCTGGTCTACGAGCTCGTACCATCTATGGAAGGCAAGTTTAAAAACGCGCCGTTCAAGACAAACACCTTTGGGATGAGGGATGTCGAATACGCGCTTGCCAAGCCCGACTCCGTATCAAGAATCGCGTTCCTGGGCGCCTCGTATGAAATGGGCGCAGGTGTTCTTGAGTCGGAGATGTATGACGCCATCGTAGAAGAGAAACTAAACAACGATGGGATCAATGACGACGAGCGGGTTGAGATTCTCAACTTTGCCGTTGGCGGTTACGGTATCCTCCACAACGTGGTTTTGAGTGAAGAGAAAATCTGGCAATTCGATCCGGACGTGATGATGTTTGCGATTCACTCCACGGAGCACATTCGGCTGGTCACTCATCTTACGCAACTTATTCGCCGCGAGATTGACGTCCCGTACGCCGAGATCAATGATGTAATTGCAAGATCTGGAGCTACTCCAGACATGCCGCCCGCGCACGTTCGAACGCTGCTCAGCCCATTTGCTGAAGAACTTATTGAATGGTCAATACAAAGAATGGCCGACAACGCCAGGGCTCGTGGAGCCGAGCCGGTGTTGTTGTATGTTCCGATCACTGAAGAGATGGACGGAGTCGACCCCGAAAGATTGGCGACCCTGACCGGATACGGCGAGAAACACGGTTGGACAATTATCAACCTTGACGGCGCTCTTGCCGGACAGGACTTTGAAGAACTTAAGCTTGCACCCTGGGATACTCACCTGAGCAAACTTGGTCACGAGCTCATGGCGGAACGACTCTACACGGAGATTGTCAACCGCCCATCACTATATACACGACAACCTACTTCAAACACTTTTACCAACCTAGATTAATCAAGAAAGGAAAATGCCAGATAAAGCAGAAATCATGAGCTCGGTTAAGGAGCACATTCTCGACAAACTACTCCCGGGCGAAGATCCAGATTCATTGAAGGAAGATACTCCCCTGATTACAGGTGGCATCCTGGACTCTATCTCTACAGTCACGCTGGTTGCGTTCCTGGAAGAGAAATTCGGAGTCGAGTTTGCGGCTCACGAGATGAGCGCGGATTACTTCGATTCGCTCTCCGACATTGCAGATACAGTTCAAGAAAAGATGGGCTAATGGCGACGCTTCACGAACTACTAATTGATTCGGCGCAGAAGTATCCAGACAATGTAGCTGTCGTAGACCCGGTCCGTAACAACAGCGTTACGTACCGGGATCTTGACGCTATCACGGATGAAATCGCTGACCTTTTGAAGAAGGCGGGTATCGTCAAGGGCGACCGCGTCGGAATCTATGCTCCAAAAAGTGTTGCCTCGGTCGCCGCACTGTTTGGTATCATGAAAGCCGGTGGCGGATATGTCCCTGTTGACTACTCTGCCCCACCTGCAAGAAACGCGTTCATCTTCAACGACTGCACAGTACAGGCAATAGTTGTAGCTAAAGACCTCCTCGAAGGCCTGCTCGGTGAATACGATAGCGATCTCGGCAAGGTCACAGACCTTGGCCACGTTGATTCCCTCGGGATTGATGCCGTTCTGCTCGAAACGAATTTCGAGCGGGATAATACCTCGGCAGACCTGATAGCAGAAGGCCAGGATCTCTCATACATCCTGTATACCTCTGGGTCGACTGGAAAGCCCAAGGGCGTGATACATACCCACAGTAGTTCGCTTGCGTTCGTCGACTGGTGCTCGGAAGAATTTCAGCCGACTCCAGAAGACAATGTTTCGTCGCACGCTTCTTTCCATTTTGATCTCTCAATACTGGACATTTATGTACCCATTAAACACGGTGGTACACTCGTCCTGATTGGCGAAGATCTTGGAAAGCAACCGCTGGGCCTGGCACAGGTTATTGCGGAAACAGGAATCACCATGTGGTACTCTACGCCGTCAATCTTGCGCCTGCTCGTCGAGTTTGGAAAACTCGATGGATACGACTTTTCCAAGGTCCGGATTGTAAACTTTGCCGGTGAAGTATTTCCGATTAAACACCTTCGCACCGTGAAGGCCGCGTGGCCGCATCCGAAATATTACAACCTGTACGGACCGACTGAGACTAACGTCTGTACCTATTATGAAATCCCGGAAACTATCCCTGCTGACCAGGTGGATCCATTCCCGATCGGTCATGCCTGTTCGGGCGACCGGACGATGGCGATGGATCTTGACGATAACGAAGTCACACGAGGTGAAGCAGGCGAACTGTATGTAACGGGAGGTTCGGTTCTCCAGGGTTACTGGAATTTACCCGATCGTACAGAAACAGCATTCTATGTAGATGACAACGGTGACAAATGGTACAAGACCGGTGATGTCGTCATAGAACGAGCTGACGGTGCTTACGAGTTTGTGGGCCGTCGGGACCGGATGGTTAAGCGTCGCGGTTACCGAGTAGAACTCGGTGAAATTGAGGCTGCGTTGTACCGTCATGAGAATGTCAATGAAGCTGCGGTGGTGGCTGTTCCTGACGAAGCGAACGGCGTCCGCATTACGGCTTTCGTTAGTACCAAAGATGGCGAACGCATAGGGTTGATCGCAATGAAGCAATTCTGTTCCAAGAACTTGCCGTTGTATATGATTCCGGACAAGTTCGACTATCTCGAGGGGTTGCCAAAGACTTCGACGGACAAGGTTGACTATCAGAAGTTAAAAGAGGCGGTTTAGGGATCACTCGGCCCTGCGGGCCTCGCTCTGTTAATAGCTGTCCGTTATGAGTGGTGCATGTTCACAACTGATGCGTCATCACCGGAACTCTCTTCCTTCGCGACTCCAAGGCACGCGGCCACCAGAACACCTGCGACTGCGCTCTCCTTTGTCATTGCTTCGACAATGAGTAGACGTAGGCAGCGATATCTTCGACCTCTTCCTCGGTGATATTGCCTCCTCCTTTCGGTGGCATCGTCGCAGCATGCCTTTTCGGTGCGGACACGCCAGCGCTTATTACAGCGCTAATCGCCGCTACTGTTACTTCACCCTCAAGATGAATCCACTCGTCATCAGTCAGATCCGGAGCAACCTGCGTACCCTCTCCAGCCGACCCATGACAGCTGAAACATATTCCTTTCTGAGAGAATAAACGCTGACCTCGCTCTTCAGCAGTCAGGTTTTCCATGGCACCCTCTGACATACTTTCATCGGAAGGATCAACGGCGAACTTCTCGACTGTCTTATAGTCGACCTGACCGCCGCACGCTGATGCGACTAGTACCAGCGCTGCCAGAAATAATCCCTTCGATCTTGCAAACACTTCGAGCGTCCTCATTTATTGATTCGATTTTACCAGATACTAAATCCGGGTGAAACAAAGTTCGGCGGTAAGTATCCGGCGAAGAATGGACCATAGGCAATCAAGATCAGCACGACGGCCATCACAGTCCAGAAAGTGATATTGTCAAATCGCAACGTCCACCCTTTAGTGGTCGGACCCGTCAGTGAAGTCGACCAGGGAATATCTGTAGGGCCAGCACCTTTCTTTCCCTTGACGATCGTCATCGCAATTACAAAGAAGAACATCACGACGCCGATAAACATCATCGTTCCACCGATCCCTGTAAGGATCCCACCCAGGTGCCATCCTTCATTAGTATACGCGGCCTCCACCCGGAAAATGCGCCGGGGCATGCCCTCTAGTCCCGCTGAGATCATTCCTCGGGCAAAGATCATGACACCCACTGTGTACATCCACGACGATGCCAACGCCGTCCTTCTTCCCCACAGTCCGCGACCAGTCAGGTACGGAATCAGCCAGTAGGCAACGCCGATCAGGGTCAGTGCTACTGCACTACCCACAGTAATATGAAAATGACCCGGAACCCATGTTGTATTATGAATGACCTGGTTCATCGTCATGCTTGCATTGATCAGGCCGGTAATACCACCGAAGATAAACGTGAACATGGCCAGTATCTGTGCGACCAGCGACGGGTTATCCCAGGGCAGTTTGCGTATCCAACCGAACATTCCTGTGCCGCCATGTTGCCTCCCTCCCATTTCGAGCGATGCCATTACGGAGAAGAATGTTGCAAGACTGGGAAAGACGATTCCGAAAGTCAGTACTCCGTGCAGTGCCTTCATCGCGGGCGTAATTCCAGGATCCGTGTACTGGTGATGGAAGCCGGTGGGAATTGACAGAAGCAGAAACAGAATAAAAACGAACCGGGTCAGAGTGTCGCTTACAATCCGGCCTCCGGCTTGCGCGGGTACAAGTGCGTACCACGACACATAGGCGGGCAACAACCAGGCGTAGACAATAGCGTGCCCCGTAAACCAAAAAAGCGTTCGGGTAAGCAGCGGGTCTGTTTTCGGCACGATGCCGAGTGTCCACGGAATGAGGAACACTAAAAACTCGACGGCAATCGGGAGGGATGCCAGGAACCACATCATATATGAAATGACAGATATGAATGCCAGCAGAGGGATTCGCTCACCCCGGTTCTCCTTCCGCCATCCGTTCAGGGCGACCAGCATGTTGACTAACGCAAACCAGGTGCTAACGACGATCAGAACTAGCCCGACGTAGTACGTCCAATGTGCTTGCAACGGCGCGTAACTTGTGTACAGAACACTTGCCTGATTGGAGGTAATTGCATACACAACCAGAATATTGCCGAGACCCAGCAGAATCAGAGAAGCCCAAAGCATCCAGCCCGTCAGCTTCCGGGATAGCGCTCGAGCAACCATCAACGGTAGAAAACCATTCGAAAAAGAAAACGTGAAAACGATCACGTTGGCAACTCCATGTGCCGTCAGGCCCTGGTAGTAGCTCTTCAGCGCCGGAAAATATTTTAGAATATCTACCTCGGCGTACGACAAGGCCTGTGCAAGCCCATGAAATACACCGGCGAACAGGGCAAAGTATCCTATGTACAGCGACCAGCGAATAAGACGCTTCTGATCCTCGGGCAAACGGAAAGACTCGCTGTTCGCAACGATAGCATTCTGTGATTTCATTATTCGACGACGATAGTTCCGAACATAGTGTGATGCCCTGCTCCACAGTATTCATGACAGACGATCATGTACCGACCGGGCTCGCTGAAGCGATATTCGTTTTGTGTTACTTGCCCAGGAATGAGCATCAAGTTCAACCTGGTTCCGTCAATGTGCATTCCGTGAATGACATCAGCACTGGTAGCAGTAAACTTGATGTTGGCGTTAACCGGGACCGTAACCTCGCTGGGGACGAAGGACCAGATTTTTCCAATCATGACCACTTCGTACTCATTAGGACCTCGCTGGTGAACACCTGGATTATCAAATGGAGCTGTCGTCGCCAGTTTCTCGGGGTCTACCTCGCCTGATCGACCCGTGAGATGAATACCCATCACGAGGCTTGTATAGCCAAGAGCAAACAAGCACATTAGTAATAAGGCAGCACCGAGAGTCAGGAACGCTTTTTCGTAAACGTGGATCTTCATTGTCTAACGGCTGAGAAGTAGTAAATACATCATGATCCAAAAACCGAACATCAGCATCAGGAAGACGATTGAAAGAAATACTGTGCCTCGAACGTCGGGATCATCGTGAGTAGTTTCGGAGGCTGGCGTAAGCTCAGCTGGATGATCATGGACATCAAAATGCCCTGCATTTTCCTGGTTTTTCTCGGTCGTCATTCGTCGGTCTCCATTGGAGAATCTCCAACCTGGCTGTCAACTTTCTGGATAGTACGAATCAAAATCTTGAACACGACACCGATAAGAAGTGCGACGGGAATCGCGACCAACAAACGGATTGTATCGACATTCAACGCAAGGAACTGGTTAAGCGTCTCCCAGAGATATGCAACCAGGGGCACGCCCACGATGACGAACGCAGCCATCATTGCCATAATACGAGAGAATCCGGGGTCGTGTGATTTCGACATCGTTGAGCAAATTTATACGTGCGCAAGATTACGTTACGCGGACAGGGCTTTGACCCGTGCCTGCCCTGAGTTGCGTACCGGAAAAATCCTTTGCGGAGTGCGGGTGATTCCCCTACATCGGAATCGCCTGCCTAAATACAATTGTATCGCGATCAGACCAATACTCACGCCAACTTACAATTCCACTTCTTTCTTCTTCAAAAAGAACACCCCTTCGCGGCCGGAAGTCACGACTATTACTCCACTTTCGAAATATGGATAGTTACTCCACGCGCCCAGTACCGGAGCATTATTGTTTTCTCCGTAAGGCACCGTGTCGAAGTACGCAACTTCTGACGGATTTTCCGGGTCGCTAATGTCGATGATTCTCAAGCCGGCGGAGTAGTTCGCCTGATACATCAGGTTACCCTTGACATACAGGTTGTGATCGATCGCGTTGTTGTCGGCTTTGTATTCACCAGCAACCGTCGGATCATCCAGTTGCGTCAAGTCAAAGATGATTGTCCGAGTTGCGTCAACAAGGCCCGAAACTTCGTCGCCCTCGTCATTCAAATAAAAATAACGATGATCATCAGTTAGCCAACCCTGATGCGTGTAGGCAACGTTGGGATAGTCGGCAATTGAAATTGCAACCGGATTACTTTTGTCGGTGACATCGGCAATGGAGAGTGCCGTACCGTTTGAGCTGAGACAAATTTCACGGCCATTATAACGCGTGTCTGGTCCCTTGTACACGACACATTGCGTGTCGTGAGTAGCACCCGATCCACCGCGGCCGGTTCTTGGATCGTTGAAGCAGCCGGCAAACGTCGGATTGGCGGGATCCTGAACATTGATCATGTGCAGTGAACCACCACACGTTTCGCCGCCCGAGTCACTTCCTACCGCGTACGCAAAACCGGTCTCTTCGTTGATCGCAATATTGTGCGAGCTATAAATCCCCTTGTAAATTGCCGTCTCAACAAATTCCTGTGGAGGATTGGCAACGTCTCTGAGCTGTGTGAGGTCGAAAATCTGGAGGTGGTGAGCGCCTGCGCCATCGGCAACGATGAACGCATGGTCTTTATAAACTTTGATGTCGCGCCACAGGCTCTGGTTCGCCGTCGCCGTTTTGGGTAGGTCGCCAAGATATACCGGATTATAAGCGTCGGTCAAATCAATGAAAGACGTTCCGTCTGTTCGACCCACAATGGCATATTCGCGATTCGTCGCCGGGTCCGTCCATCCCCAAACATCATTCATTTGAATACCCCGATCAGCACCTACGTCTTCTCGAGACAAGAATGACAGCATATCGACGTCGCTGCAGGTAAAGGATCCAGCTTCGCCCTCCTCACACTTTACCTCGCCACCGGTGACGGACGCAAATTCTCCTGTATTGTTAACGACAATAGTAGCATCCGACCATCCGTCTTGCGTCCGATGGTACAGGAATGCAGCTCCTTCAAAGTTATCGTAGCCAACGGTTCCCACAGCGACGACATCGTCCGACGAAGCGAGCGAGGAACCGAACGAACTGCGGAATTGCAAATCCCCAGTGGGAAGAGTGCTAACGCTGGCCATCCTACCGGAGTTGACGTCGACCTCGAACATGTATGTAGCCCCTGAGCGTGCATCATATCCGGGCGATCCGACCAATAGCACGCCGTCACCAAATGCCAGAGAGCTACCGAATCGTTCTCCACCAGCTGCATCAAACGGAGCTACGCGTCTGACGAAGCTCCACTTGGAAGATTCTTCATCGAACTTGTAAATAGCGGCAGCCCCTATTCCATTTTCGTATCCGGGGGCGCCAACAATCAGATGACTTCCAGCCAGGTAAAGTGCAGAACCAAAACCAACTCGTGGACTGGCACTCGAAGAATACAGCGAGTCGGCCTGTTCCCAGCGGCCGGTGTTATCGTTATGACGATACGTATAGACGAGGCCCATTCGCTCATTGGCCCCCGGTGACCCGACTATCAAGTTGTCGTTTTGAATTGCTACGACACTCCCGTATCCATCACCGTCGGCAGGCGATTGAGCCATCAGCGATCCCGAGTCTTCCCAGTCTCCGCTTTCCGACTTCAAGTAAGTTTTAACGCTACCATGTCCCGTCCGTCCAGCGGGTGCGCCTACAACCAGACGCTGGCCGTCTGTGGCAACCGTCGATCCGAAACCGTTCATCGCATCAACGAGTTTGGCTGTCTCGACCCACTGCCCATCGACTTTCTCAAAAATGTAAACGGCACCACCGTCCGGAGCCGCTATCGCGGCAAGATTGCCTGCGGTAGAGATTGACCGTCCGAATCCGTCGCCGGCAGCACCGGCATCCGATGCATTCAGAGAAGCAGAAAGCATCCAATCACCCGAATCTGACAGTGAATAAACGAACACTGTGCCAGGCTGGAGGAGATTGCGACCCTCGCCAACCAATACGTCGTTGTCCGCAATTGCTACTGAACTTCCAAATTGAAGTGCGTACTGTCCAAATACGGGTGAAGACAGTATAAAAATGGCAACGAAACCGGAGATCAGGTTTTTCATGGTGCATTCGGGCTAGAATCCAGGTGATAACAAGATTCAATGTATTGAATTAAGATCAACGTCGAAACACTTAAATTCAACGAATGGTGCCTAAACTATCGATAGCTCAGTCCGCCATTACATGCTGCTCTCTGGCGATAACGTGCGTTACCGTCATGGGTGGATGTGTCCCCGACGATGCCACCATTTCACCCGCAATCGAAGCCGAAGAATACGTTCTGGTCGGCGGGACGGTCATCGACGGACGAGGGCAACTCGCTATTCCGGAAGCTATAGTCTGGATCAAGGGTGATATTATAGCATTTGCCGGATCACCGGAAGATGTACAGATCCCCGACTCAGTCGAAGTTGTTAATGTTGAAGGCTCGTTTATAGCGCCGGGATACATGGATTTACATATCCACCTCCCGGATGGAAACGAATTGCAGCCCGTGTTAAACTCCTTACTTGCATACGGGGTGACTACAGTTCGCAATGCGGCAACAACGGGTTCCGATGGTATCGAAGTTCGTAACAAGAGCGATTCCGGAAAAATTATCGGCCCGCGGGTAATAACGGCAGGTCAACTGATCGACGGACCCAACAGTGTCCACCGCAATGCCATCGAAGTACAATCGTTGGAAGCAACTGCTGCCGCCGTGAGGAAACAGGCATCTAAGGGTGTCGATTATATTAAAGTCTACACCGGGCTCAGCGACTCGCTTGTTCAAGTTGCTATCGACGAAGCGCATCAACATAATCTGAAGGTGTTAGGCCATTTGCGATCGACGACCTGGACAAATGCCGCAGGCATGGGCATCGATGGGCTAACGCACTCCGGTACTTCGGGACCAATGTGGGAACTAATTCCCGAATTTCTATATCCTTCGCCGGGCCAGCCTGGTTCGGTCGAAGATTGGCTCGAACTATTTGACCTCAGCCATCCCTTGATGGATACGCTCGCGATGGCCGTTCTGCAGCATGGCATCGAGATTAACCCAACACTTTCACTCACCTGGGCCATGATTTATGGCGCCGAACCAGACTCCATAAGACGATTCGACGTCAGCGCTGGGCCCCCTGAATTAGCCACGCAGTGGACGGGCAAGCCACATCCCTTCAGCAGATTCCTTCCGGTCCTTACGGAACAGCAGAAGGATCAACTCTACGATTCCTTCGCAAGCATTATTCTAAAGCTGTCTGACTATGGCTCACTCGTTACGACAGGAACTGACTTAACACTCCCCTGGATGACTCCCGGGGTGGCCGAACACGTTGAAATGCAGCTACTTGTCGAAGCCGGGTTCACTCCACTGGAAGCACTGCGGGCGGCCACCATAAATGGAGCAGAAGCGCTCGGCATGGACGGGCACGTTGGAGAAATCGAAACAGGTTTTCGTGCAGACCTCGTTATATTAAGTAAGAACCCGCTCGACGATATCAGTAACTCTAGAACAATTGATCTCGTTATCACCAATGGAGTTGCATATCGCCCTCAAGATCTACTGGACTCTTTTTCCTACGGCAATTAGCTCGACTCCTTTCTATCACTCACTTGCAACGGCGTTGATTTTGTTTCTAAAATATCTGGCTTCAAAAGTGCGGGACAGGTGCCCGCTAACAAACGAATGCACCGCAGCACTGGCCCTGATGTTCGTATTCCTTGTCGGCTGCAATACCGATTCGACAAGGGATTCGTCCGGGATTGGCAGCGTCGAGGCCGAGGCCTTCTCCATTGATGGCGAACCTCTCTATCGCACGACATTTAGTCCCGATCGGCTCGAATCATTAACAGCGGATTATTCTGCGGCAAAGATGAGTGTGCAGCAGTTTCCAGATAGTGTCGATGCTCATATCTGGTTCGGCAGACGCGCCGGTTATCTCTGGCGATACCGGGAAGCGATTAGCATTTTCACGCAGGCGATCACCATGTTTACTGAAGACGCAAGGTTGTATCGACACCGGGGACATCGATTTATCACACTTCGGAAATTCGACCTGGCAATTGAAGATTTACGTCGAGCTGCGGAGTTGATTGCAGGCACACCGGACCAGGTTGAACCGGATGGAGCACCGAATGCCGCCGGCATACCGACCAGTACGCTGCATACCAATATCTGGTATCATCTCGGGCTGGCTCACTACCTCCAACATGATTTTGCACGGGCAATTTCAGCGTTTAAAAATTGCCTCGCGGCAGCAACGAACAACGACATGCGGGTCGCCACGGTAGACTGGCTGTACATGTCTCTTCGACGTGCTGGTCGCGTTGAAGAGGCGGCCGCGCTCCTGACGACGATTGCCTCAGATCTTGAATTGCTGGAGAACCATGCCTACTACCGGCGTATTCTCATGTACAAAGGGTTGGCAGAACCTGAGTCGCTCCTCGCCGTAGAGGATGATGTCGACCGTTCATTAACGCTGGCCACACAGGGCTACGGAGTAGCCAACTGGTATCTATATAACAGCGACACCCTGCGGGCATTAGAAATCTTGCGCGACGTTGTTGAAGGAGAATACTGGCCTGCTTTCGGATATATCGCTGCCGAGTCTGACCTCGCCCAACTGGACTGACTTCATGAAACCGCCTATCTGCTCTGCCTGTGGCAAAGATTTTCGCAGCAACGCCCAAAGTGGAGCGCTCGTTTCATTTGCGGATGCCAAGAAGTTGGAAGATGGCCGCACTGGACATCCTCCCGGGCACGCATGGTTTTG
Organism: uncultured Rhodothermales bacterium; assembly: GCA_965367755.1. Taxonomy (GTDB): domain Bacteria; phylum Bacteroidota; class Rhodothermia; order Rhodothermales; family JABDKH01; genus JABDKO01. The sequence goes on along the minus strand of CBDUKH010000049.1, from coordinate 858 downwards.
CTCAGACCACGTCCATCTTGCCAGGCAGTATTCCGAATTCGACTACAGTACAGCTCTCGATAAAATTAAGCGCACATCGCGGCAATCATCGCTCTTCCTGCTTATTGTCCCTACGATTGTTACAGGCCTTTCAGCCTACGCCGGATCGATTGTCGGTGTTAAGCTCCTGGGTGTGACGGGATTAATCGCCGGAGGACTAGCAAGCGGACTTTTAGGCGTGCTACTCTCCGCTGCAGTTAGTCTCCGAGCAGGATGGATCAGCCCTGACCGGGCGCGCCCTGCGGTTGGAGGCGGAACGGTAGGGTTCCTGGTTTCGCTGGTTGTTACTATTACAGGTACTGCCACAACCGACTCTCTGATCGTCCCGCTCTTGAGTATTCTCCTCGTAGGAGCAGGATTCCTGAGAGGGAGCAAGATAAAGAAGTTGCCCTAGGTCGACAGTTCGTGCAAAGATCCTGGTTTCGTGATTGGTTTATGGTGATTCGTGAATGGAGATTGGTGATTCGTGATTGGTGATTCGTGATTGGTGATTCGTGATTGGTGATTCGTGATTGGTGATTGGTGATTGGTGATTGGTGAATCGTGGTTTGATTCGTGATATCAGGTTTGACTTATCCCTAATCCTTAATCCCTCGTCCCTGATCCCTCATCCCCCATCCCTCGTCCCTGATCCCTCACCCCTCACCCCTCATCCCCCATCCCTCATCCCTGATCCCTGATCCCTCATCCCTGATCCCTGATCCCTCATCCCTCATCCCTCATCCCTCAGCCCTCATCCTATCTAAAACACACAAACTCCGGTAACCCCTTCCTTATCCAGCTGCTTGATATGAAGGTGCAAATCCGGAGTCGTCTTCT
>CBDUKH010000048.1:0-25664 GCA_965367755.1 uncultured Rhodothermales bacterium | reverse complement strand
GCACTCGTGGAAAACGGATTCGGATAGGGGGGAGTAATCACGTGTTCGGCGACAAGTGAAATGTCAACTTCTATGTCGGGACTGTATCTGAACGTGCCGTCAGCATCAGTCTGCTTCAGTCGGAAGAAATGCTTACCAGGTCCCGGATCTTGAATCCGGAAGCTGTAAGAAATGCGACCATTGGATGTACCAGAGCCTTCCACAAACCCAAGCACTTTGCGCGATTCTCCGTTAGCCTGCTCAACTTCAAAGCCAACGTTATCGGATTCAGACTCGGTGACCCAGTTCAACAAGACGTCGGCACCATCGACGATAGCGCTGATTCCGGCAAACTCGACGGGCAACGGACTCGGCTGAATGACCGCGGCATAGACGTCTATCGACTGAGAGCCGCCTCCCGACTCATTTCTATTGTCGGTGTACACGCTAATGAGGTCGTCAAGTACGATATCTGCACCGTTGTAGTCTCCAAATTCGAACGAGTCGGAAATGTTTGGTGATGTTTCGGCTGTAATACGTTCAGGGATTGAATACGTCTGGCCTCCATCAATCGATTGTGTATAGTAGAAATCAACGGACGCACGCGATGGGTCATTGCGGGTGTCATAAAAGACGACATGAACGCTTCCATCCGGGCCCACCGCCAGCCACTGGTGCCATCGGTCGACGGTGTTGGAATCTGATGTTTCATGAGGCGTCACGACAGACCATGTCGCTCCGCCATCGCGTGAATATGCAACCTGGATCCGGGCGTGGTTATCGTTGGGATTATTGGTCGTCGAGGCGGTTGCATCGGTCCACGCTGCATACAGGCTTCCAGCATAAAGTCCATTTGTCGTATCAGCACCCGCGGACACGTACACAAATGTTCGTCGCGTTTCCATCGACGGAATAGGGAAGTCGAATGCCGCCTCTGTATCTGCAATTTCCACTTTTGACGCGAATGAAACGCCGCCATCTGTGGACTTGCGTACATAGATCTTCTTTGAATTGAAAGCTGGCCAGATATAGTAGATGTTGCCGCTTTTGTCGGTGGTTATATCGCTACCAATACCGCGGTCGTCTGAAGCGGTCGAGAAAGATTGTGAACTCCACGTGTTGCCGGAATCTGTCGATCGAGCAAACTGCATGACATTACCTTCGTGCCAGGTAAGGTAAATGTTGTCCCGATAAGGCGAACCTGAAAACAGGTCAATGTGGAGATACTCTTTGTCAGAGCTTGCAGCACCTAACTCACGGCGAGGATCGCCCGGGGTATCAGTTTCGAAATCTGTCCATGTCTGTCCGTTGTCGGATGATCGGTAAACCCATACACCACTTCCAAGAGTCGCAGTGAAGACCTTAGTTCCATCTGAAGACCAGACGATCGTGGGGTCGCAACACGTTCCGCCTAAAGGTAGCGCTGCAGCTTCGGTCCAGGATACTCCACCATCTGACGAGTAGTGCATCGTCTGCCCGAACCCGGGTCCGTTCGTTCCTGCAACGACGATGTCAGGGTCGACAGGATTAATAGCGACGGCGGATTCAGCTGCTCCGTTCGGAGACGTCACTTTGAACTCTGAAATAGCAGAAGCCATCTTTTGAAAATCCTGCAGCGGAGTGGCATCCTCGAAAACGATTTCGAAGTCGTTTCCTGAGCGCTGGATTTTCTTGTACAGGGCACCGTCGACCAGATAGCCGCCGTATTCGATCAGGAATTTTGGGAGGGCACTACGCGGATACTGAACCGGGCCACTCTTCATGAGGTCAGGCATCGTCTTTCGTAGCAGAACACGGTAGAATACCGGGATGGCTTCGGACAGCTCTTGTTCGTTATCTGACAGTAACAGCAGGTCGCTCGCAGTAACCGCATAGTTTCGGTCATCCCATGGTCCAACTTCTGAAAGGGCGAGATAGTCGACCGAAGAATCAACACCGCGAGCCTGGTTGATTATCTGTCCGGAGACATCGGACTGTCCAAATATCAGAAGGAAAAAAGCAACAATAAGGGATCGAAACATAGTGGACTTGTGGGATTCTGGGAATAGAACGTTGGCGCTAACTCAAGTTTATAAAAGAATTTGAGCCTTGAGAATGAATTAAGAGACAATTTACCTGTAGGTATCAACTGCGCCTGTTGTAAATTTAAGGGGCTGTCAAGGCTTATTGCCTTGCGATATGCGGGTCAACAACGGATATTCTTTGCCCGTCTTGCAGAGACTGAATATGAAGTACTTCACAAAAGAGTGGCATGGAGGTGGCTGGAATGGTTTTCAGCTTGAACAGACCCGCGATGCCTATTTCCGTAGGCTGGAAGCAATTCGGCTGGGGTTTCCTCCAGCAGTATCAAAACTTGCAACGGAAGTCGACCTCCAATTCGGTCTTATCAAGAAAGTAAGATATCGAAATCGCCTTCCTTACGCCCTTTATCTGTCCTTGCGATGTGGTAGTGTCTTTCAGGGCTATCAGGACCTGGATCTTACATACATCGACGTCGATGTGTCCGACGAGGATCTTGTCAGCCTGGAGTTGCTAGCCGATATAGAAAAAGTAGAGATGCTGGCTGATGAAGTTGACATCGGACCACCCGGTCAATTTGTCCATCGCATCCTCTTTTCGGACTATGACGACATTGCAATCGGGTTTCGAACCGTGTCGATCAATAGAGAGCGGTCGTCGAGTCGTAGCTTTGATAAAGACCCTACACCGTTCGCCATTATTTCAGGTCGTGGATCCTGACGACTGTGTCAGCCACCCTTCGACTCGTTCAGCAGCCAGGGGGGACAGTCCGGTAAATCGTACCTCGATTAGCTTATCCGCGTCGTTGGTACCAGTGACTTTTGCGTAAAGCGAGTCAGACATATCTTCAGCGCCAGACCCGATAATTTTAATGTCCGTCAATACCGAGATGGGTCTGTCGACAGCAAACTCTGCCCCGGAAGCACTTACTTTTGTCAGGTCAGCTTTTATCCTGTTTTCTGAAAGGCTCTTGCCATCGAGGATCCCGATTTCGACTGTAACAGGATCTGGCATTCGGTAGAGTTCGTTGTTGTCGACCGTCAGGCGCAGGTTGTACGGGTCGCCGCAACCAGTGAGTTCGTGGACGACTACCGGATCTGCTATCCCTTTGACCTTGATGCTAAAAGATTTTCCCGTTTCGACCTGGTCACCCAGCTCAATCTTAGTTGCTTCGGTGATGAGGATCTGACCGCCTACGGTCGAAGACTCTACGCGACTGGCCAGGTTAACTCCACTACCGACCACGCTATACTTCATGCGTCGCGCAGATCCAATGTTGCCTACGATTACTTCGCCCGTATGAACCCCGATGCCCATTGAAACAGAGCGTACCGCCAAGCTGGCAATCCTTCGATTGACCTCTTCCATTCCCAATTGCATGGCAATCGCGCAGGCAGCTGCTCTGAAACAATCATCACCCATGGAGATGGGCGCGCCGAATACGACAAGTATGCCGTCACCGATGAAGTTGTCGATCGTGCCCCCGAACGCACTCACGATCTCGACCATTTCGCCCAGGTAGATGTTCAGGACGTCAACAATCTTGTGCGGTTCAAGTCCTTGTGTCGCCGCCGTAAATCCCCGGATGTCCACCATGAGCAGCGTCACAGTTCTAATCTCTCCGCCGAGTTCAAGCGCCTCCGGAGACGATAGTAACTCGTTAACGACTTCGTCAGAAACATAGCGACCAAACGTTTCGCGAGCTTGCTCGGCCTGCTGCCTGCTTTGCATAGTTTCTATGGCCTTGTGGACGGTAATCTCAAGGTCATTTAAATCAATGGGCTTTGTCAGGAAGTCGAATGACCCGAGGTTCATGGCCATCCTGATATTTTCCATATCACCATATGCTGAGATGACTACCGGAGTTACACTCTGATCCAGGTCCGGCAGCTGCGAGAGCAATGCAAGCCCATCCATTTCGGGCATATTAATGTCTGTTAGCAGTACGGCGATCTCGGAGTCATTACGAAGCTGAGTCAGAGCTTCAACGCCATTGGGTGCGAATAGCAGATGCAGCTCACCATCCCGTACGTTCCGACGGAATTTCTGTCGGATCAGATGTTCGAGGTCTGGCTCGTCGTCGACGATCAGAATCTTTGTAGGCTCCATTCAGAGGATCTTGTGATGAGCAATTGCGGAATATAACAACGTTTGATTGCTAACGTACGGTCAGATTATCTGTAACGGCGAGCAAGGCGTTTACAGCTAATGTTGTTGCTATGAGGGGATCGTCTTCCTTGTTAGGGCTGCCGGCCGGATTGCTGAAGTGCCCGTCAGGGTATTGCTTATCACGGAGCAGATCGGTGACTGCTGATGTCCAGTCGGATGTCTCCGCCAGGCGCCGATATACTTCTGCACGCGAGGAGAGATGATAGAAGAACATTACGTCATCCCAGGGCACAGGGCTGTATTCCGGAATGCCTGACGGAGTTTCGAAGCCGGGATGCTCACTTAGCCACCTGTAGGCGTCCTGAACTCGTTGATCATTTGCATCGACGTCTGCGGCGAACAGGGCAAGGATTCCGTCGGCGGTTGCGGTGGCATAACTACGAAAGTATGCGGACGTTGAGTCCGTGGCCGCTACGAATCCACCTTTATTAACGCCATCGACGACAGGGGAGGCAAAGAAGCCGCCGTCGTACGGGAGAGAAGCGTCGTTGTACCGGTTTGGGTGGCGCTGGACCGTTTCCAGAAATAATTGCAGGTTTTGCATAACCGGCGGATCGGCTCCCATGGCGGATAATGCTTCCGCGACGCGTCGGCTGTGAGAAAGGTCGACGTGACCGGGTACGCCCGGGGGGAGGTTTTTCTCGCCGAAGCCCCACCCGCCGTAGACCAGGTCGGCTTTCTCGAAGCCGCGAAGTTCAGTCATTTGCTGTCCGACAAGATATGTCCTCATCTTCGCAATGAGGTTGCTGTCAGCCGGAGAATCGACAACGACAAGACAGCGAGCAGCGTACGACGTTGCATAGTTTGGATAGTCAGAAATCATCGGGTCGCTGTTGCCCACTACGCCTGACGAAGAGATGCTACTTCTTAGATTTGCAAGAGCGCGCTCGACTCTGGCGTTGTCACGATGGTAGATACTGTCGGGGACGAGCAAGAGGTGATATAGAACGAAGGGCGTCCACGACTCACCTCCGGACGCGATTCCGTGCGTCCCGCTGTGCCATCCCCCATCCTCGTGCTGCTGCGACCACAGGTACTCGCTGCTCGCCCGAAGGAGTTCCTCAGCCGTCAACTCCCGCTCACCAGCACAGGACAGCGCTATAAAACAAATTAATATTAGTAAGAGGTGTTTGATCATGGTGCCATAATAATACGAAAGGCGGACAGCACGACACTGCCCGCCTTCCAGTCACAAAAAAGAAGTCACCTAGCCGTGATGATCATGCTCAACCATTACCGTCATAATAACGGCGGCGGTGGAGAACACAGGGCTCGTTATGCAATGGTGTCCACTCCAGCTCCCATCAGGATTCTGAATCTTCTGAAAGCGGTTGTCCATCTTGCCGGTCCATGACTTCCAACGGTCGAAATCCGTTTCCGCGAGTGACTCGCTAGCCATCATGTAGCTGAGAAATTCCTCACCGCCATTATTGCCAAAACCCGCCAGAACCTGATCATCTTCAAGCATCGTCGCCGCCATCTGATTCTGTTCGTACGCCTCGTATAATTCTGCGGCATCAGCCTCTGACTCGCCCGCCTTGATCAAGTTATCCAGTGAGACCTCCGAATCGCTCGAAAGGGTACCGTCCTTCTTCGCTTTTGAAATTCTTTCTCTCGCCTCGCGAGCTGCAGGAGCAGATGCTTTCTGACTCGAAGAAATGGCATACAACGAGATTCCTGCTGCGGCTTCCGTGCGTACTCCACCTGTCTTCACATCAAGATTCTTCTGCTGATACTTCCGCGCCTGGTCGAGTATATCCTCGTCAATATCTCTGCCAGCAGCCTGTGCCGACTCGAGTGCACTCGTCGCCATTGCAGACTGCAGTACACCGGCCCATCCACCGTTGGATGTGCTTCCATCAGCGTTTTGCGCCTTCTGTAGTTTCCGGAGGCACTTGTCCAGTGCGGCACTGACCCGGTTGTGCAATTGCTTATCATTCTCCGTCATCGGCAGTACGCGCGTAAACAGCTGAGCAGCCATCGAAGCATCGATATTCTGACCCAGCTTGACCTGAGGTTGAGTGCCGTCAACGTCTGTTATACGGGTGTCGTTTTCCGGACTCTTCTCGACGATTTCCAGCATCAAGTTGAGTGCCTTTCGAACGTTTTTTTGATAAAGGCCGTAGTTGAGTCCGTTGCCCGACCGGATCAGTGCCAGCGTGGCAAACGCCGTTGTCGCCGGGTCGATTTTTACCGAATGTGGGTCCGTGATATGTTGCGATGAATGCATTCCCGCGCCCCACCCACCGTTGTCATACTGAGCTTTTACTAGCCATTGCAAGCCGCGCTGGATGTAGGCCGGAGGATCACTATCGTCGATAGTTGCCACGGGGTTGATAGCGCCCGGGAGAAAGACTGTCGACAGAATGACAACAGACAATGCGAGTGTACCCCTGAAATAGGGGAGTTGGAGTTTTTTCATGACCGATTCCAAATAATTGATTGCGTGATTTGCCGACGCATCTGAACTGACGGGGATACTCGAATGAGACCACCTGTACCTGTGCCGACCGTGGATGTGTGTGGTACGGTCATCGCGTTAACGGGCGCACAAAATCAATTATTGTTGAGGCAGACACGAATTCACAATTGATGAAGATAATGTTAAGTCGTAATTATAGGATGTGTTGTGACACTGAAAATCAGCAGGTGTAGGTCGGAATAAATCAATTGATTAAATAGAGGCCAAGACAAATGAAGAAGTTAATATTTGCCGCCGTAGCTATCGTCCTGATGGCATTTTCAGCGGCACCGGAGCAAGTCGTGCTAAAAGGCACGCTGGTTGATACGAAGTGTTATGGGATGAGCGAAATGAATGTCGGCAATACACATAAGGTGCCCATGGAGAATGGCAAGATGGGTGACATGCCAAACTGTGCGACTGCCTGTGCTGGAATGGGTATTCCCGTAGGTATCCTCGACGGTGGCAAGGTGGGTAACAAAGTGCATCTCATAGTTGCCCCTGCAGGTGCTTTTGCCGAGCATATGGCGAAAGAAGCTCGAATAACAGGAAAAGAAACATTCCCGGGAGCCATCATGCCCGAAAAGGTAGAGGTGAAGGGAGAGAACGGTAAGTGGACTGAGGTCGCAATCACGACAATGATGTAAATTCGGTTTCACTCAGTTAGGAACGGGATGGCTACAATTCGTGGTCATCCCTTTCTTTTCAAGCAAGGTCGACACATGCGATTTACTTTCTTTGCACTTTTTGTTGTTGCCGTGTTCTCAGGATGTGTCCAGCAGGACGATGAACGAACGGGCTCACAACCACCTATCGACTACCAGCAAGGGGATGTACTTCAGGTTTCCGGTACTTTAGTTGATTCGCGCTGCTATGGTATGGACAAAAGCCACATTAGCAACGACCACGACCTGCCGGAAGGGCATATAGTTGCTTGCGGAACGGCCTGCGCTCGCCGCGGATTTCCGGTTGCGGTTGTAGAAGGTGGCGCTGAGGACGGCGCGGTTTGGATGCTACTAGCCAATGCGCAGGCCCTCGCAGACTATGTTTCTGCAACCGTAAGGGTCGAAGGAACGTTTCGTGATACGGGGATCCTCATACCAACGCGAATCGAACTAAAAACCAGGGACGGATGGACGATAGTAATGTAAGCTCAGTCGTGCGTTTGGTCACGGTTATCTTGTTTGGAATATTGGTCCAGGGTTGTGCCAGGAACGATTCGGGACAAGATTCGCCCGCAAATAGCTCGGTAGCGGTACCGGATACAACAGTTTATCGGACGGGCTTCGGTCGTGTTCAGTCAGTCAATCCAAGTAAGACGTTTGTAGTCATTCGCCATGGTGCTATCCCGGGGTTTATGTCTGCCATGACAATGCCCTTTCCGGTTAGAGATAGTTCGATTGTTGCGACCGTTCAACCGACAGACTCTGTCGAATTTATTTTGTCAGTTACCGGTTCGGATGTCTTTCTCTCACAAATATCAGTCGTAGTCGAATAATGCAGAGAGTATTTCTTATAACTGGATTAGTGGCTGTATTCATGGTCCTGGCGGCAGGCTGTAATACGGACAGAAGAGCTGACAATTCGGACACAGCTTCCAACGGGTCCGTTTCAGATTTTGAATTTCCGGCAGCAAAAGAATTCGAACTGACCACCATCTCGGGAGACAATGTTAGTCTCGCGCAATACAAAGGAAAAGTTTTGCTCATCAACTTTTGGGCTACATGGTGCGGTCCGTGTCTCGAAGAAATGCCCATGCTGATCAAGCTGCAGGACGAGTTAGGAGACGAAGGTTTACAGATACTTGGAATCTCGGTCGACGAAGAGGGGGAAGGAGTCGTGGTAGACTTTGTCGAAGATTACAACTTCAACTATCCGATTGCAGTAGATGAAATCGGTGACATGGCCACCGGGTACGGCGCTCAGTTTGCTGTACCGACTACGATCGTCATCGACAGGAATGGAAAGATCAATCACCGAATAATCGGCCTTGTTGACGAAGCGACATTGCGTCCGCTTGTGAACAAACTGCTCGAGCAAAGCTAAGCTAGCATCACTCGCGGTTGTAAATGCTCACTTGCCAGATAATAAGGTCACGGTGAAACGAGCGTTGGAAACCACGATGTCGAACGAGCCCGTCTACCAACTCCGAATTGTGTACGTACGTCTGAAATGATTTCCGAAAAAGGCGCAGGGCTGTGTTCGTTATTCCGAAAAAAAGACGATTCCACCATACACTTCGGGGATAAACGACGGCATACGTTTGCCGGGCTTTGTCAATAGATTCGGACACGAGCGATGTCACATCAGGGTAGCAACACAGTACTCGATCCAGGGACACGACGTCGGCGTCATCGATAATGTGGGACTGTTCGACAAAGTCGCCGTGGAAGAATGTAAACTCGGCGTTTAGATTCCGCTTACTTAGCTCCTCTCGTACCGCATCCTGATATCCGGCTGAAACATCAGCATTTATTATTTGAGATGTGCCGTCGTCAGCGAGAGCAAATTGGATAGCTCCCACGCCGCCTCCGATATCGAGCAGGGAGTCAAACGGTTGTTGGCGATTCTTCCGAATGGCGTCGAGGAGAATTCGAGTGGTTTTTCGCGGTCCACGTCGCAATAATTTTTTCATCTCACGATCGGCCATGCGCCGGTCGAAGATTTCCTCGATGCCTTGTGTTTGACAGCAGTTCATATAAATAAAAAAAGCCCCGGTCTTTCGACCGGGGCTTTCCTCAAATGATCCTTACGCACCAGCGGAAGGATATCCGTCATGATCCTTAACCTGCTGGATCTGATCCAGGTGACGCTGACCATGCGCCGTACTGAACGTGATCCACTTTGAAGCATCAATCATTCCGAAAACAGGGTTCTCGGCGTAGTACTGAGTGAGATCCATTTCTTCGTTCGACACTGCGTCGACAAATACCTGGTGGCTTTCGTCGAATGCGGCGATCACATCTTCTACCGAGTCATATTTTCCGGATGGAATAAACTCGGCCGGAGCGTCGAATGTCTGACTTCGATCCGACAGCATTCCGCTGATCATCTCAGCAGAAGCAGAAGAATCAGGTTTTGCCTCAGGGTTGGGTCCGGCTTCCAGCGTAGCTGAAAAGCCAGCGGCAATGCCTTGATCTGCAGTAACAATATGTTCTGCAACCTCGAGGATTGACCATCGATCAGCTGATTCGCGATAATTCAACTGTTCGTCAGAGAGACCTTCGAGTGAGGCGACAAATTCTGCACGATGAGCTTCAAGTTCTTCAAGAAGCATCTCGTTAGCAGTCATTTCCATATGCTCGCCATCTGTATCGGCGTGCATTTCACCTGCTTGCTCAGCACTTTCACCGGTACAACCGACGGCAAACAGAAAAAGCGCAGCAAATACTGGCGCAATAAACTTATACATGTAAAGATACCTTAATTATTTGCGGGGTCAGTCCCGAATCGGCCTAAACGGGATTAATTCGAGCCTGCGGAACGTAATCTTCCCCCGGGTTGACGAATTTATCCGTTTCCCAGGCATATTGTTGATCGTGTAACTCACGATATCTACCGCCCAATGCGTGAAGTGATTCATGGTTTCCACGTTCGACAATTCTTCCGTCTTCCAGGACAAGAATCTGGTCGGCACTACGTATTGTCGACAGCCTGTGAGCAATTACGAACGTTGTCCGCCCTTCTCGAAGGCTGTTAAGTCCTTGTTGAATAAGAGCTTCGCTCTCAGAGTCCAGGCTGGACGTGGCCTCATCCAGCACCAAAATCTTGCAATCGGCCAGTATGGCGCGGGCTATGGCGATTCGCTGCCGTTGACCGCCAGAGAGTTTTACCCCCCGCTCCCCGACGATAGTATCATATCCATCCGGGAAAGCACTCACAAATTCGTGACAATGAGCAATCTTACTGGCTTCAATTACCTCGTCATCCGTCGCACCGGGCTTCGTAAATCTGATGTTTTCCGAAACAGTGCCATCAAACAGAAAGTTTTCCTGCAGGACAACTCCAATGATTTTTCGGTACTCGGCAACTTTGATGTCGCTCAGGCTCCGGCCATCGATTGTGACCGTTCCTTTTTCGGGGCTATTGAATGAGAGTACTAATGAAACAAGCGTGCTCTTGCCGGATCCACTCGATCCGACCAGCGCTGTGGTCGTTCCGGCTTCTGCGGTAAACGAAACATTTTTCAAGACGGGTAGGTCGTTTTTATACGAGAACTGAACGTCATTAAAAGCGACCACACCTTCGACATTGCCAAGCGGCTCGCGCGCTGCGTCTTCAGCATCGTCGGTAACATGATCGAAGATATCTCTGATGCGATCCAGGCCTGCAAATGCTTCGCTGATCTGTGTGCCGATATTTGCAATCCGAACGATTGGAGCAGCGAGCAATCCCGTAAAGAAGATGTACATCACAAAATCACCCAGCGTCATCGTCCCGTCGACGATGGCGCCACCGCCAATGGCGACCATCAATACTCCAACGACACCGATGATGAGGGTGCCAAACGCAGTTATCGCCGATACACCCGTGATAGTAGACGCAATATTGTTGAACAGTCTCGTCACTCCGCCAGAAAATACCCCTGCCTCTCTTTCTTCGACGCCGTACGCTTTAACGATACGAATTCCACCGAGCGTCTCGCCGAGCCGCCCACTGACTTCAGACTGAATGATGTTGCGTTCTCGGAAAATGGGACGGAGCCTGCGAAATGCTATCGCCATTGCGGTGCCGAAACCGGCAAGTACGACGATAGTGATTACCGTCAGCGACCAGTTCAGGTACAAGAGAACAACGAGTGCAAGAATCGCGGTGAAAATACCTCCAACAAGCTGGATGATTCCCGTACCCACCAGGTTGCGTATCCCTTCCGGATCAGTCATGATCCGAGAAATCAGGACGCCGCTTTTTGTATCATCAAAAAACCGGACGGGCAGGTGGATGACGTGGGCTTGAACGCGTTCCCGCATCTCCTTGATCGCATGCTGCGCGGCGACACTTATTACCTGTGAAAGGGCATATGTTGAGGCTGCCTGAACGAGGGTTGCGAGACCCACGGCAATGGCCAAGGGCATGAGCATGTCGTGCCTGCCTTCTCCGAGAACGGAGTCAACCAGATATTTTGAACTGCCGGGCAGCACAAGTCCCGACAGCCGGTTGATTATCATCAGCCCGAATCCAAGTGCGAGCCTCTTTCTGTACGACCACATTAACTGGCGGGCTTCACGCCACGCTCGCGCCATGTCGGTCTTCTTTTTGTCGTCTTGTCGCTTGCTCATATGACAGTGTGGTGCAGCAGGGCATTCGTCAATGATTCGAACCTGATTTGGTTTCGACTGGACCCTAAGGCCTCGCTGGATCGGGAATGGCTAAAAATAAGAAACCCGAGGTCCCACTATACCTCGGGTTTCCAGAGAATGCGCTATTTGATGTGCTTCTGAGCTCAGAAAGAATGACAAGTACCCTGCCTGTGGTACTCTATCTCTCCGATCTACACCCAATCCTACGATGCCGACTTACTTTGGTTACAACGGCATGCGAAACTGCCCTGGTGATTTTAAGGGAGAAAAAACACCTAAGCTGGATATTTTCCAGTTACATAGTCCGTTAGGAATCGAACCTGTGCCTGGGCTTCTTCCGAGATCTTTTTAACGCAATCCCCGATTGAGATTACTCCGACGAGGGCGCCTTCTGAGACGACGGGAAGGTGGCGACATTTTTTGTCGGTCATGGTAGCCATACACTCGCCAACCGTATAGTTCGGCTGGACGCAATAAACATCTTTCGTCATTACCTCACCAATTAGTGTTGTTTTCGAGGTGCGGCCGCGCAGAACTATGCGACGGAGATAATCTCTCTCTGTAAAAATTCCGCTCATCTCGCCGTCTTTATCGACAATTAGAATGGCACCGACTCTTTTCTTCTCCATCTCCGAGATAGCATCGAAAACCGTTGCGTTTTCGTCAATTGTCAGCACCCAGCTGCCCTTTTCTCGTAAAATGTCGGATATCGTGCTTTGCATCGTTGAGCCTCCTTGCTATTCGGATCAAGATATGCTGTACCTGGCTATATCTGGTAGTTGCCGGTACAGTCCATCTTTAATCATTACACAAAAAAAACCGAAAATACCATTGGATGGTCGCTATGCTTCCAGGTGTAATGACAAAAAAATCACTTGTAACTTCGGCAGTCTTGCCTTTTTTTACGTTCTCTGTAGTTAGAGGGGATTTCTTCACTCCAGCAATCTGCTTGGAATGTCGACTCAGGCCTCCGAAAGGCCTATTGCACTCCGTTTGCCCCGTGATTCAACTGCCGGGGAGAGGAATATTATGAAGCCGCAAATTTATGCACTCTATGTGCTTCTGGCTCTATTCGTAGTTAGCAGCGCCAGCGCCCAACAGGATCCCACCGAGGGATATGTAATATCCCTTCGTAGTATTTATGAAGGACCTGATGCTAACTCAAATACCGTTGGCTTTTTGCGACCGGGTGAATACGTCCGGCTTGAACATGTCCACTCATTGGTATACAAAGTGTATCGAAACGAGGAGACTGCCGCTGCTGGTTACGTCGTCTATCCGAAGTTGTCGGAGAAAAGGATTACGCAACCGCCAACGCCGGCGGAAGTCGTTACCAGCGACGCGCGAGGTGAATCGGCTTCGACCGGAACCGTTAGGCGAACATCAGGCGATCCGTCATCGATTTCCAGAGGTACCGTTACCGAGTATTCGACGGCCGTGCGCGCAGCTTCTTTTGGTACTCTCCGCTGGGTTCACAGATTCTCGAACATACGGGCAGGTACAGGAACAGATACCAATGTTATTGCGCAGCTTCCTCCGGGGACCCCGGTGAAGATCGGTACCACGATCGGCTCTTGGGCGAACGTATTTCGTGCCGACGAGGACGTCCTGGATCCAGACCGCGCGCTGGGTTTCGTTCATACCTCACTCTTGCATGAGGCACCACCCGAAGAGCCGGTAGCGGTTGTCTCCAAGCCCGAGATAAAACCGGAGAGTGCGAAGTCAGACGGTGCTACTAAACAGGATTCAAACGGTGATTCCCAGGCGCGTCTCGCGGACGTTTCGATATTGCAGTCGCTCGGGCAACAGGAGGCTCCAACCGAAACAGCAGAGCATGATGTGCTTAATGCCGCAACCGCGGAACACATCGTCTACGTGACGAAAACAGGTACGAAGTATCACACCGAAAATTGTCGTCACCTCCGAAAGAGCAAGCGACCGATTACCTTGCAGGAAGCACGCGATAAACGGTTTGAAGCCTGCAAAACGTGCAAGCCTGATAAGAAGATTGCTGAATCGGGATCCTGACTACAGCACGCGCGGTGGTTTGCAGATCTTGCACGCATCGTAGTGACCCTCGTGACCGGGCTCCAGAACTATCTTGCTCTGACGTAGAGATCTGCACGTTGCGCGATGATATTTCGTGCCCGTCCGGGTCACGTAAATCGCATCTGTCGTTCCGAAATCAAATGCGGGTTTGCTGAGCTCATACTCGGGATCGTAGTCGGGACTCCAGAATCCTCGGCCCTCAGTCCGAGCCAGTGTTTCCGCGACACGATACCATTCCATTCTCGAGAACGGGTATTTGACGTACGCATTCGCATACCCATCAAATATCAACCGATCATTCAGACAGTAGAGAGCATTTCCTTGCTCATCCAGAACATTCAGGTAAGCCAGTGTGCGACCAAACCGGTCCCGATTACCTGTCGCGGAATTAGCGTCATCGAAAACAATTTGAACTGGCTTATTCAGAACAAGATCGATCGCGTACATCGTGGCCAACGTTCCATACGTCTGTATGATGTCGGAATCACGATGTGATCGCTCTGAGTCATTGACCAGTTTGTATGAGTAATGACTTTCCGGAGTATCGATGCCGATGAGGCGAACCTTCGACCCGTCAGACAGCTCATAGGTATCACCATCGATTACGCGTACGACGGTCAATCCTTGAGCGTGTACGTACTGCGCAACCGATAGAAGCAGTGCGACGCAGAAACAGCGGAGATAGAATGTAATGCCTGACTTCAAATGTGGGTCTCCTTACGGAAATCGTAGAGGCAGTCGGATAAAACTCAGCTTATCCCTATGTGGTAATATTGACGGACAGAATATCCGCTTTAAGCCAAAGTACGTATAAATAGCCGTTTATCGCGCAAGGATGACCGGTTTAGACGTAGAAGATTTGTCGGTTTTTATGCGGATTAGATATATGCCAGGCGAGAGATCTGTACCTGATATCTCCAGTTCGACCCTGCCAGAAACGGTTCCGTTAAACACTTCTCGTATCCGTCGTCCAAGCAGGTCATACATCTCAACGGATGCGGCAACAGGGACGTCAGCCTGCAGGGCAACCGTCGTAGAATTCCGAAACGGGTTTGGAAATGGGGAGTCGACTACCAGAGATGACAACGGCCGATCGGGGTCGGTATCCAGTACAGACAGAAGAGACAGCTTGAAAATGCCAGCAGCAGCCATGGTATCACTGGCGGCAAATGGTGGTTCATCAATTATTGCAACAGGTTGATGCGGATCAGCCTCGAGGTTGGCTGAAGTGTACGTGGCTCCGTCATCCGTTCCAGCGTCGTAGACATAAGCAACGACAGATGCGGAGTCGACCCAGTTACCAGAATCAAGGAGGTTAATACTGTTTATTCCGACGAACCAATCAGGGCTCGGAGCTACCATCGAAACGATCGAAAACAGCGGGTGAGATGATGAAATATCAAACGTCAATTGAGCATCATCGGGAGTTGTATTCAGACCGGGCCCGTTAACCAGGAACATGGCTGTGCCCGCATTCTGGAAGGCTTCGACTTCGGCAGACAGTGTCGCGGTTCCACCCGTTTCTGCCATTGATTCTATACCCGGAGATGCGAGACTGTCAACAGACCAGAGAAGTCCGGATTCATTATGTGTGGCCCCGATCAACGGTGAGTAGTGGGCGCCCGGAGGGAAATTGTCCGGGTGAGTGGTCGGGCTCCACGTACTAATAAATTCAAGTTGATACGTCGCCGTGGATGTATTGGTGGCCGGTTGATTAGTTTGAGCATTCAGCTGCGATGCTGCAGGAATAAACGCTGCGACAAGCAATATGGCGCTACCAAAACTTCGCATAGTGTATGTCAACAATTTCGGAGATGGTTATTAATGAATGCTTATACGGATAAACCGGGGGAAGGGTCTGCTACGATTATTCGAATATCCAATAATCATGAAACGATCAGGAATGGCGCAACTTTCCGACATCGCCTTTGTCTCCTCAAAAAACCGAAAAGACTATGTCGAAACCGCTGGTCCTGATCCTACTTGCTACCTGTTTGACAGGCTGCTCGCTATTCCGCAAAGCAGCGGCACCAGATCTTGAGAAGATGGCAAGAGTCCCGGGAGGCGCCTTTCTGATGGGTGATTTTCATACGGGCGAAAACGAAGATGCGCTTCCCGTACATAGAGTTGTGCTCTCTCCATTTGTCATCGATCGGTACGAAGTTACCTACGAGGAGTACGACGCATTTGCAACAGAGCGTGGATTACCGTTACCGGACGATGACGGCTTCGGGCGCGGTGCTCGAGCTGTGGCGAATGTGTCGTGGGATAAAGCAATGGAATATTGTGCCAGTCGAGGATTGCGATTGCCAACCGAGCAGGAATGGGAATATGCGGCGCGGAGTGGAGGGCAGGAGGATGTCTATTCAGGAACTAGCGATGCCGATTCACTTGGCAAGTATGCTCGATACCGTCTCAATTCAGTTCAATTTTCTTCCGAGGGAGGCCGTAAGCTACCGAATAGTCTGGGTCTGTTTGATATGAGTGGAAACGTTGCCGAATGGGTTGGGGACTATTATCAGTTTTATCCGGAAACCGGTGTGGAGCCGGTGTACAGTGATTTGGAAGTTTCAGGAATCAGGATTGTACGCGGCGGTTACTTCGATCATGATGAAGCCATTTTGCGAACATACTGGAGAACCGGAACGCTAAAGGAGACAGAGACTTTTTCTATAGGGTTTCGGTGCGCTGGAGATGCGCCTTCGTCGCGGTAAAGAGATGTCGAATTGTTACGTGAAGGCTGGATGGTTCGAACCACGCGTAGTGATCTGGCAGCAGCTGTTCAACATCTTCGATGAATCCAGAAATAAACGGTAGTTCGAAACTATTTATTCTGAATACCAGCGTCGAGCCAGAGGCTTGCGAACGATAATGGTCTTCATGGTTACCTGTCAGTTGGATCTCTTTGCTGTATTCTTTAAGATTTTCAACATTGAATTGTGCAAGGACGTCGTCAACATCTCGAAGGTGCCAGGATGGCAGAAATCTGGACTCAGCAGTTTGCTCTGATCCAAATTTCAGCGGGACTTGGGAGCGGAAACGCTCCAGGCTGCGGCAATTGTAGTCCACGAGAAAAAGTTTATCTACAGTCAGGACGCACTCGGCTTTCCGGATGGCAGTGTCCCAGCCAAGGCAGAGTGTATGCAGTTCTTCTATTTCTTCAATTGTCAGAACGGTTCCTGCTCTCAGGGCACCGAGGCTGGTTTTAGGCCACTTCGAACCGGAGTGTTCAATACCTACGTCAGGTATCGAGTCTTCGATTTCATCTTTAAGGGAGAGAAGGGAAGAACAAAAACCTTCGTATGCGAGGGTGAGAACACCCGAGCGTGCGAGAAAAAACCCCACGGGCTTAAGCGTAGTGACGGGGTATCGGTTGACGATGGCTTCCAGTTCGCTTAGCATGACAGGATAGGCAGGGCTAGTCTACACTAAGACGATTCTTGGCCGAATGTGTTCGCATGCCCGGATGAGTCATGGAGATTTTTGGCGACTGCACGAAAGCAGACCCCCATTTGGTAGCTCATAAATGGATAAAGTGAAACTGATGAGCAGCAGGTCAGTCTTATGGGGAGATACCAGAACGACCAATGCACACATCTATCCAGGAATTACTAGACACGAGTGAAGTAGCCCAATTGCTCCAGGCAATTGGTACTGAGGCCGACAGGTTAAATATCGAAGCCTACGTCGTGGGTGGTTTTGTTCGCGATTTATTTCTGGGTCGCTCAACGATCGATCTGGATTTCGTTACGGTAGGACCCTCTACGGGCCTGCAACTTGCAAAAGCAGTCGCTGGAAAGATCGACGGGACTCCTGTACACACTTACGAGCAGTTCGGGACGGCAGCGATTCGAGTGGTGTTAAATGAGCGGCATGTTCAGCTCGAATTCGTAGCAGCACGCAAGGAATCGTATCGTGCAGCATCGCGAAAACCGATTGTCGAAGATGCGACGTTGGATGAGGATCTGGCCCGGAGGGATTTTACCGTCAATGCACTCGCGGTCAAACTTAATGGCGACGGATATGGAGAATTGGTTGACCGTTTTGGTGGTCTCCGTGACCTGGATGACCGAAAGCTACGAACGCCGGTAGATCCGGATATCACTTATGCGGACGACCCATTGAGGGCGGTGCGTGCAGCTCGTTTTGCCAGTCAGCTGGACTTTGAAATAGATCCGGAATCCTACGCAGCAATAAGGCGAACGGCCGAGCGCATTACTATCGTAAGTCCGGAACGGATCACCGATGAACTGCAATTGATAGTCTGCTCACGAAGGCCATCGGTCGGGTTCAAAATTCTATTTGAAACCGGCATCCTCGAATACATATTTCCCGCCCTTACCGCATTGCGAGGTGTCGAGACTATAGACGGGCAGGGCCACAAGGATAATTTTTATCATACGATCCAGGTACTGGATAACCTCGTCGATCGGGTCGCTGATAAGCCGTGCGACGAAACCCGGTGGTTGCGATGGTCGGCGCTGCTCCACGACATTGGAAAACCCAAGGCCAAGCGCTACAGCCGATCTACAGGTTGGACGTTTCACGGTCATGAAGATCGTGGCGCACGAATGGTACCCGGAATTTTTAGAAGCCTTAAGCTGCCTACTGATGAACGTATGTCCTATGTTCAGAAGATGATCCGGTTGCATCACAGGCCGGTGGCACTGGTAGACGAGAACGTAACAGATTCGGCCGTCCGACGCCTCTTGTTTGAAGCCGGAGAGGACATCGATGATCTCATGACGCTCGTAAAGGCAGACATTACGTCAAAAAACCCCCGGCGCAGAAAAAAATACCTCAGTGCCTTTCAGTATGTTGACGAGCGTCTGGTGGAGGTGGAGGAAAAGGACCAACTCCGGAATTTCCAACCGCCGGTGGATGGAAATGAAATAATGGAGTTGCTGGAGATTCCTCCTGGTCGACTGGTCGGTGTTTTGAAAACAGCTGTTCGCGAAGCAATTTTGGAAGGCAAAATTCCCAACGATCATGATGCCGCGTTTGCCTATCTCATGCGGGTCAAGGATGATTTAATATCTGAGCATTCGGAAGCGTGATTCTGTGGAGAAGCAAACTGAATCCCCTGTAGTCAGCGTAGAGCCTGGCGCCGATCAGCAAATGGTTCAGGAGCGTGTTTCGGCGATGTTGAAAGTGTTGAAGCCCGTATCTACAGCGTCGGAGACGCTGATTGGTGGTGCTAGATTCGTTGCAATGTTGTTCCTTCTGGCAGCGGGTGCGCTTTGGATCATGATCTGCTTGCCCGTTGGACAGTTGACGGTCCTGAAAATTGCTCTGCTCACCGTGTTCGCGGGTGTCTTAATGACACCTGGCGTTGTGTGGTTTTTCCTTGCAACCGGATTACAGCAGGTAGCCAATCTACCGAGCCAGTTGCTTGCCATTACAAACCAGGGTAAGGTTCAATTACAAGCTGGAGTTAGTAATACCGTTTCCTCGGAGGGCGGCTTCTTGAAGAAGCTTTTTGCGGTATTGCGATCTGTTGTTGACCTGAGGAAGACGGGACTGGACGGCAAGTTGTTCGTTGTTGAATCTGCCGCATTGTTGAGGATGTTTAATCCGTTTACGTTTGTTGTAGCACTTGCAACATTTGTAGGGGGCATTGCAGTGGTATCGATCGTCTTCATAATCGGGATATTCCGATACGTGGTTTAAGCGAGTGCCAGGCTCAATATGTAGTGGTGTTTTTTGCGGGTGTCCATGCTAGGAAGTTTTCTAGCTTTTTTCCTAGAAAGTTTCTAGCACTTTATCATTGGCGGAAGGATGGAATCGTGGTTAAGTTGCTGACGGGGAGGAGGAAGTGGAGGCCCCCCGCGAAAAACCTGGTCTACTCGCACGTGTTCGTCGTCGAAATAAGTCGACGGGTATACTTATCGAACCTGGAGATTGTCCAACCGAAAGGCGCTTATGTAATCTTTCAAATACGCCTCCAACGCGTCATTGACCAGAGAGCCTGCATCGACCGCAACTGCGACTCGCTCATACAACTCATTTCTCTCGCCGTCAACGTCGGAATCCTGCCAGACATACCGGGCGGCATACCCCAATACGGGAATGTTTGCGGGCGTCGTTCGGAAAGAATCCGCATCCTCGCCTACGAGTTCGCCCCAGTAGCCGGCGCGCTCAAGAGCTGATATGATGGCAATGTCGAGTGGATGTTGCTCTCGACGAGACATTGCGGTATCGAGTTTATAAAGGCTGTGCAGGGCCGAGTACTCGACACCTGAGAGGCCCGGTCCAATGTTGGCGGCGCCTACGCCCAGTCGAGGGAATGAGGACTTGTTGATAATGTCGTCAGAATAATGTGCTTTTAGTAGCGCACCGTGTTTTCGAGCCAGTGCAACCATGTGCCTGATGCGTAATTCGTCCGCCCTTGTATCCCTCAGATTTGTCCCTACGTCTCCCACGACAAAGGTGGCTTGAGCCAGGTTGTTGTTTCGGACGGTGGAGTCGTAACGGTGCAGGAAGTCTTCAAATATGCCCAACGCTGCATGCCCCAGTCCATCCTCTCTGGTACCGACTTCAAAGAAAAGTTGTCGATCCGAAATCGATTCGGCAAAGCCTTGTAACGCGATGGTCTCATCGACAAGTGCCTCGGTAGATTTCGCAGCAGGGGCCCCGGATGGGTGTCCTGTAGCGTCAATATGAAAAACAGTGTACCCTGCTTGAACACAAGCCTCGATAGAATTCTGGACAGCGGACATGCAGTCGCTTTCAGATTCATACTGGCGCTGATGGGTTCGTTTTTTCCACGGGCCGCCATGGTCGAGACAAAGAAAAACTGAACTCGTGTTTCCGGTGCGCTGGATCTGTTCTTCGACGTAGCCACGAAAGAGTAATGGTGTCCAACCTGTGTAGCCTCCGTCTGTATCGACCTGATTGAGGGTAGCTACAAAAAGTAGTGGGATGTTTTCCGCCGCGAAGACGGATACTGCGGCATCAACTACTGCCTTTGAGTTTGGGCAGACGCAGAGTAGCGTTGGACCGGTACTGGTTTGACCAGTCCGAAGAGAATCCAAGAGTATTTGAAAATCGCCCTGCACTCCTTCTGCGTTTTAAGATGCAGTGGTAGGAAGCGGCTGGCTCAATACGTACCGCGGAGTTCTACTCTACCGGACGCACATCCCAAACAAGCATTGTTTCAAGGTCGGCATAGTCCTCTTCGCCGTCCTCTCCAACGAACACATAGTCGCCCAGCTGCTCTCTTTGAGCCGCTGGGATTCGGCGCCAGCGTACGCCTTCCTGGTCCATGAAAGTATCCGGGAAGGGACTTCGGATACGATAAGAAGGATGGTAGGACCGATACGTCTTTTCTGCTTCGTAAAGAGCGGCACGTCGTGCTCCAGCCTTCGTCGCACTGGTACCGGATACGCGGAACGGCGTGATCGTAATGCTCGCCTGAAACGAACCATCTTCGAGGTCGACATATTCAGGTCGCATCACTTCGAAGTCAAGCGGGTTGGGGTAGGCACTACGTTCTGCTGTTTCTCTCATCTCTGTCAGTCAAGTCTTTCGAATATAGGTTGGCGCTCGGAATAGGTCGCCGGGCCACAAGATAACTATTATTTGTCGCGCCCTCGGTTGAGTGTTGACGAAATCATTGTAGGGCGATTAATGTGAACGCTGCAATGCCTGATGCAATGCCCGGTTCCTTTTTTGAGGCGCTTCGAAGATGCGTGTTCGCCCGCGTCGCCCCGGCTGGTCGTCTGGCACATCCCCATTAGCCATCAAGAGCTACCCCATAGACCGTTATTGCAGCCTCGTACAACACTAGCCGTTAATAACGTGTAGATAGCCGGTTGATAAACGGTCGGAGACAGGTTGATAAGGTGGGCACAACTATGACAATAACGGTCTTATAAATTGTATGGGTCACTCGCCACCAAATTCATCACGTCATTTTTGTCGATTCCAGTACAGTTTGGACATCGAAAATGAAAAAGGATTCGAGCCAGAAAAAGTTCTTGCATAACGGTCGTCAAAATTGTTTATTAGTTGCACACTCAAGCCACCCCTGGTTTCCGGTTTATAGTCGAAAGGCAATAAACCGTTATTTATCTGTGGGAGTTGCCACGATGAGGCGCTTGGGTGATCAGAGTCCGAAGGCTAGGCAACCCACTCTTTGATACCCGAAAAATCTACCGCACGGGGATTCCTGTCTCCTTGATTTTTCAGCCAACCGTACTGCCCCATACAGATAATGTCCTGATTCACGAATATGACTTTCCCATCAACTGCCAACGGCCACGGAGATTCCACCGTCACCCAGGCCGACACTACCCGAGGAATTGCAGTAGACCGCGTTTTTTCCACTGAAGGCGAACATCCTTTCGATAGCGTCTCATGGGAGACCCGAGACGCGGCTATTAAGAACCACGAAGGAACGGCCATCTTCGAACAGAAGAATGTAGAGTTCCCTGAGTCGTGGAGCCTGCTCGCCACCAACGTGGTAGCCTCCAAATACTTCTATGGTGACCTAAACCAGAATGGGCTTGATCCGGCCGAAGGTGGTCGCGAGCATTCCTTGAAACAGCTGATCCATCGCGTAACGCGAACGATCGCAGATTGGGGAAAGAAGCAACACTACTTCGCTACACCGGCGGACGCGGCTAGGTTCTATGACGAACTCACCTGGCTGTGCGTCAACCAGTATGGAGCGTTCAATAGTCCTGTCTGGTTTAATGTCGGGCTGAACCACGAGTACGGAATAGTAGATTCCGGTAGCAAGAGCATCTACGGCTGGAATTCCAAAAAGAAAAAAGTTACAGCTGTCGATCCGTATGAAAGGCCACAAGCCTCGGCGTGCTTCATCATTTCTGTAGATGATTCGATCGATGACATCTGGCAGTTGATGAGTGAGTCCGCTCGACTATTTAAGTTCGGTTCCGGTGTAGGAGCAGACTGGTCGCAGCTCAGATCATCACAGGAGAAACTTTCTGGCGGTGGCTCGCCATCCGGTCCGGTCTCGTTCATGCGAGTCCAGGATGCAACCGGAGGCACCATCAAAAGCGGTGGCAAAACTCGACGCGCTGCGATTATGCAGACGTTGAAGTGCTGGCACCCGGACATTATTGAGTTCGTCACCTGCAAGCAGGAAGAAGAGCGTAAAGCGTGGGCGCTGATTGAGCAGGGATACGACGGTTCCTTCAACGGCCCGGCGTACGGCTCCGTAGCTTTTCAAAACGTCAACCAGTCAGTACGATTGACTGATGAACTACTGGAGAAAGCCGAAGCTGGTGAGAAGTATGGCCTCCGGGGTGTTGTCAACAATGACGTCGTCGCAGAAGTTGATGCCGGCGATATTCTGACTCGAATTGCTGAAGGAACGCACGTCTGTGGTGACCCTGGTGTTCAGTACGAGGACACTATCCAGAGATGGCATACCTGCAAGAATACAGGTCCCATTAACTCGAGTAATCCTTGCTCAGAGTACATGTTTCTGGACAACTCCGCGTGTAACCTGGCATCATTAAACCTCCGCAAGTTCCAGAATGAAGACGGCACTTTCGACGTAGAGAGATTTCGAAGCGCAAGCCGCATCTTCATTACCGCTATGGAAATTCTCGTCGACAACGCCGGGTATCCAAGCAAGGAAATCGCAAAGAACAGCCATGCATTCCGTCCGCTGGGACTCGGGTTCGCAAACCTGGGCGCCCTGCTGATGTCAATGGGGCTTCCCTATGACAGCGACGAAGGCCGCGCTGTGGCCGGTGCAATCATGGCTATCGAACATGCAGAAGCCTACGCTCGCAGTGCTGAAATAGCTTCGAATTCCCGCATCGGTACGTTCGACGGATTTGATGAGAATCGAGAGCCAATGCTCGAAGTCATGAGACAGCATCGCGCAGCGGTAAATGAGATAGCGGATAGTTGTCCCGACTATCTGAAAGCAGCCGCATGGGAGTCCATGGACAAAATGGTTGCCCTCGGAGAGCAGTATGGCTACAGGAATTCGCAGGTAACGGTACTCGCGCCAACAGGTACCATCGGGTTTATGATGGATTGCGACACAACCGGTGTCGAACCTGATATTGCACTCGTCAAATACAAGCTACTCGCAGGCAAAGGCGACGGTCTCCTTAAAATCGTCAACAATACGGTACCCGAGGCACTCGAGCGACTTGGCTATGACCAGGAAGAACGCGAAGCGATCATGCAGTACATCGAAGAGAAGGACACCATTGAAGGTGCACCCGGTCTCAAGGATGAACATCTGGCCGTTTTCGACTGCGCGTTCAAACCACATCAAGGCAAACGATCCATCCACCACATGGGTCACATTAAGATGATGTCTGCTACGCAGCCATTTATCTCGGGGGCCATCTCCAAAACAGTAAATATGCCGGAGAGCTCAACGGTTGAGGAAATTGCTGATGCATATACACAGGGATGGAAGCTGGGACTGAAGGCCGTCGCTATCTATCGCGAAAACTCCAAGCGGAGCCAGCCACTGAGCACTTCGAAAGGAGGCAACACCAAAAACAAGGATGCTGTCGGTGGAGATGGGATGGCAGGCACTCTTGAGCCAGAGCTGGTCGAGAAAGAAAGAATCGTTTATCAACCTGTTCGCAAACGCTTACCGGATGAACGACCGTCGATCACACACAAGTTCTCAATAGCAGGTCACGAAGGATACCTCCACATCGGTCTGTATCCCGACACCCAAATGCCAGGTGAGATTTTTATCACGATGGCAAAACAGGGTTCTACGATTGCAGGTCTCATGGACGCGTTCGCGACCGCAATCTCGATCTCACTTCAGTACGGTGTACCAATCGAAGACTTGGTATCGAAGTTCAGTCATATGAGATTCGAACCGAGCGGATTTACAAACAACCGCCAGGTTCCGATCGCCAAGTCCGTGATGGATTACATCTTCCGATACGTCTCGATCAAGTTTCTTGGCAAAGGCAACGAGACAGAATTAGAGGGAGAGACCGCCGATTTATCCCGTGACATTATTGTAGATGCTACCGACGCCGACTCAGCAAGAGCCGATGGCACATTTGTTGGCGGGACAGTCGAAGCATTCCTGGATGCTGCAGAGAGTTCAGGGGCATCCCAGGCTTCATTGCGCGTAGAGATCGACGCGACGGCCTCATTCCAAAACCAGGAAGATGCACCACCGTGCTCGAACTGTGGGTCGATAACGGTTCGATCCGGAGCATGCTATTCGTGTCCGAATTGTGGCGCAACAAGCGGATGCGGTTGAGAGATTTGACCGGAACGGTGAACACAGTGGCTTCCGTAAGGTAGCTGCATTGCGGTCAACATCAGAAAGCCCGGCTCTCGCCGGGCTTTCTTGGTTTAACACCCTCGGACTTCTCGGTTTAACACCCTCGGACGATTTATAGGCCCGGCACGTGTCGTTCGTCGGCCAGGGCTTTCTTGGTTTAACACCCTCGGACTTCTTGTAGGTACGCCCGGCAAGTGTCGTTCGCTGGCCAGGCTTTCTTGGTTTAACACCGTCGGACGATTTATACGGCCCGGCACGTGGCGTACGCTGTCTTGATTAAACACCGTCGGACGATTTATATGGGCCGGCACGTGGCGTATGTTGGCCAGGGTTTCTTGGTTAAGCACTCTCGAACGTTTTATACGCCCGGCACGTGGTGTACGTCGGCCAGGGCTTTCTTGGTTTAACACCCTCGGACTTCTTGTAGGTACGCCCG
>CBDUKH010000047.1:0-25728 GCA_965367755.1 uncultured Rhodothermales bacterium | reverse complement strand
CGGCCAGGGCTTTCTTGGTTTAACACCCTCGGACTTCTTGTAGGTACGCCCGGCACGTGGCGTACTGTCGGCCAGGGCTTTCCTGGTATTCGGCTACCGGCTATCTCTCGAATTCGATCGACGCCAAGGGCGGTGTAATCGAAAGTGCAGGTGGATCTCGTCGGTTGGTGTGAGCTAAAGCCGACGTAATCGATCTACAATTGCTGTCCATGCGGGCAGCTCAGGAACCCCGGGTTTTCGCGCTCCAAAAAACTGGGCGATCTGTTCACCTTCTGAATCATAGAGTTCAAGCGCGGTAACCACGCCGTCGTCAGTCGGCTTTCGCACTACCCACGCCGTCGAAATTTTTTCCATGTTCAAATGAAGATTAAAGGTCGGGTCCAGAACATTATACCATGGAGGGGTTGCTCGAAGATTGTATATGGGTCCGGTATGTATCTGGATACAACCCGGGCTCCCGACGAAAACCATAATCGAGGTTTCTGACGAAACAGCCAGCTGCAAAGCCTGACGAACGCTTTCAGGTTCAACTCTTTCGGAAAAGGCGCCTTCTGCGGCTTGTAGTGCATCGAGCCGGCTAACTCGGTGCTTCGATATTAGAGGAAAGAAATCGTGCGTGTCACGGAGTTCAGACCAACCCCGTAGAAATGCTTCCTTGTCAAAGTCGCCAGCAGATTCTTCCGGTGTCGATTGCTTTCGCGTTGCAACGGTTAGGGCCGGTGGGTCAGGATGAGCATACTTGTCGACGAGCGCTTCGTATGCACTGACTGTACTCGCCTGCGTCAAAAATATCTTGTGAACGGCAACGCCGAAGCGATCGAAGAATTGAAAACTCCGCCGTAAGCCATCGGGAGACTTCGAGGATATCGTCTGCACGGCAAAGCCATAATGCCAGTGATCCATGAACAAGCGCAAATCGATTTCCTTATCGAGAACCAGTCCCATCTTGTGCAACGCCATGATCTCGACTTTGCTGTAGCTACCGGTCTTTTCGTGAACACACGCATCGTTGCGTGTCAAAGCCATAACTGTTCCCAGTGAGTTGACCTCCATAAGAAACTGTCCCCAGTCACCGGTCAAGCGGGTAACTCCATCTGCCTGATCAATGGCGACCAGCTCAGCTTCACTCACTCCAAGCGCAGCGGCCGCATTTCGGATGCGAACGTTTGGGTTATCTCGTCGGAAGTGATCCCAACGAGATCCAAGATCATTCCGGATGGGCGCGGCTGTTGTCGACATGCTAGTTTCCCGGTTTTACACCGCAGCCACCGACGAGCGGCCGAAAGGTGTCTGATTTTAAAAACAACCTAAACCAGAGTTTACATTCTGTCAAATTATCTCTTTCGATCTTCCATATGTTGTTGATCAACTCACAATTAACGTAAAAGCGACCCACGACATGTCTGGTTTGACAGTCGAGGGCCGCAGAAAGATCACTCGGTTTAGATAAATACCTGAACCTATGGCCAAATGCCCATTTCGGTGTATGACTTGGCGATCTTGTCAATTGCATTGACAAAGGCCGCCGTGCGGAGGTCAATATTTTTTGCTTTGGCAATCGCCCGGATCTCATCGTAGGCCTGGATCATCGTTTCTTCGAGTCCAGAATTGACTAGATCGACTTCTGTGGCACCAACAGCTACGGAAGTTCTATCAGCAGACGCAAATGTCATTCCCGTCAGGCGTTCAACAGCTCCTAGAATATTCGATGCTGTCGTTTGCTCAAAGCGACGGTTCATACGACCAAACCGAACATGTGAAAGGTTTCGGAGCCATTCAAAATAAGAGACTGTAACACCACCCGCGTTTAAAAACAGATCGGGCAGGATTAAATGTCCGTTATTAAGAAGGATGGCGTCAGCATCCGCCGTGGTCGGTCCGTTCGCCCCTTCTCCGATAATCTTCGCTTTAATATCGCCAGCGTTGTCCTTGGTGATTTGTCCTTCGAGCGCCGCTGGAACGAGAATGTCACACGGATACGTCAACACCTCTTTTGATGTGGTGATATTTTCTGCGCCTGGGAAGTTCAGTATTGAGCCAGTATCCCTGCGGTGAGCCACAATATCTTCCAGCCTCATTCCGTCGGCGTTATATATGGCACCCTCGTATTCTCCGACGCCGACGATGATACATCCTCCTTCTTCCAGGAACTTGGAAGCGAAATAGCCAACATTGCCAAGACCCTGCACGATTACTTTTTTACCCGCGAGTCCGGTAGACAGTCCCAACTTGTCCATGTCATCTTTATGATTGCAAGCTTCGCGGATTCCAAAAAATACACCGCGGCCAGTAGCCTCGGTACGGCCACGAATACCACCCTGTCCAACTGGCTTCCCTGTAACGCACGCCAATGCGTCTAATGGGTCAGATGTCAGAGAGTTGTATGTATCTAGAATCCATGCCATCTCCCGGCCACTGGTACCATAATCAGGAGCAGGCACATCAATGCCCGGACCTATAAAATTCTTCCGAGTCAGTTCGTAAGTATATCGCCTTGTAATGCGCTGTAATTCTTGCTCACTGTATTCTCGTGTGCTAATCTTAATCCCGCCTTTTGCTCCACCAAACGGAACGTCGACAATAGCGCACTTGTAGGTCATGAGCGTTGCGAGGGCACGGACTTCATCTTCGTTCACGTTGCCAGCATACCGAATACCGCCTTTCGTCGGAAGTTTATGCTGGCTGTGCTCCGCCCGCCAGGCTCGGATAGTTTCAATTTCTCCGTTGTCGCGCTGCAGCGGGAATTCCATAGCATAAACGCTATTACACATCTTGATTTGCTGTAAAAGACCTGGCGTATGACTCGTATGAGCTGCTGCCTTGTCAAACATTCTGTTGACTTGATCAAGAAAACTGATGTCAGCTGACATAAACCCTCTAACCTGTTAATGATAGCGTGAGTGCTGAGTAGTGTTTGTTAGGATGAAGGCTACTACGTAATCAACAAAAGAACAACATTCAGCGTATTGAAAAAGATCTTTTTTTGATAATCCTTCCTCCTCCATCCGTTGAGTACCTCTCGATTAGTCTTTCCAGCTTCCGTTCGAGGAAACAGCGTATCAATTTGATAAACAATGCAGACCAAGGCGTTAACTAACAGAGAGTGGTTGTCAGATCATGACAGATTGCTGTCCCTTTTACACCAGAATCGTGGCAATTTCGTGACATCTGATATTGGCTTCAGCCGATATAATGGGGGTGTTCAGATACAACGGCACATGGCATTCAATTACAACTCTATTACAAAGGAACAGGGTAGAAACAATGGGATATTTCAAAATAGGCGGTAACCTTTTACTGGCATCAATTTTCATGATTGCAGTCGGTTGCGACACCGGCACTTCTCCTGACGAAGAGCTTGACGGCTCGGCCAAGGCAGATGCAGCGGAATCTATCGCGGTACTCCAGGGAGAGGAAAGTGGCGGCTTGATGGAAGAAGTACAAAGTGTTTTCGAATCAGCACAGGTTGGTGGTGTCGATGGAAGCGGAAAGACTTCGGATTTCTTCTATTCACGTGAATACGATGACTCTACTGGAGTTTGGACTGTAACGCGTATACTCGAACTTGGCGACCCGGACGCAGAACGATATCTCTATCATTCTCGCATCTTTGAAGTCCAATTCAGAGACAGCCTCGGAACTCCACAGAAGTTTTATAACACAGGTGGCGAGCTCGCAGAGGAAATCGAACTGACTATCGTCGAAGGCGAAGGCACTTTGATCACTCCGCATCTCAAGGCTGAAAGAGTCTCCGTATCTGGCAACTTCGTTGCTACAGATGCAGATGAGGAAATCATCACTGTGAATGGCTCGTATGCTCATTCAGGGATGCATACACTCGAAAACGAGAACGCGAAGCGTACGCTGGACTTTGAAATGTCAGCCAACATTATAGATCTTCGTGGCCCTCGTGGCAGTCGACGTGACCTTTCTCAGAAAGTAAGTGGCACGGTTGAAGGTGAATATCACGCACTGGCAACATTCCAGCGCGGCGACGCATACAGCGAAACCGAAATCGACGTGTCCTTCATTATCGTGATTGAAGAAGGCGAAGCTTCTATCACAATCGAAGGTGATCGATTTGAAAGCGATCTTCTGACCGGCGATATGAGATAGCAAGAGGAGAATGAGATAAGTAGTTTGGCGGAGTAGATCCCCGGCACTTGGTCACAATCGTGACGGAAAGTGCCGGGGATCTTATTTTGTGGTCTCATTCAATATTTAGGGTCGACCTGCCTGTGAAACAAAACACTTCGATAACCGGGAAAACAGGCGTCGTCACCCTGATCGGAAACCCGGTCGCCCACTCTCTGTCTCCTCTGATTCACAATGAAGCATTCCGTCTGGCGGGCCTGGACTATGTGTACGTTACCATGCCTGTACTCCCCGACAATCTGAAGCAGGCCGTTGCCGGCCTCGCCGCACTCGGAGTCGCGGGATCAAACGTTACCGTACCATTCAAACAACGCGTTCACGATATCATCGATGAGACTACAGATGCCGCAAAACTTATCGGTGCCGTCAATACGCTCATCTTTACCTACTCGGATGAGGGATGCAGAATCCAGGGTGACAATACGGACATTACTGGTTTTCTGAAATCACTGGAGCTCTACAAACCCAATCTCGAAAATACGACCGCAGTCGTCCTTGGATCGGGGGGTGCCGCACGGGCGGTCTCGTACGCCATTCTTCAAGATTTCGAGCCTGAATCGCTGACTCTGGTGGTTCGCGATGTTGAAAAAGGACTGGTAGCTGCTGACGTTCTCGAGAATGTTGCCGGCGACACAAATCTTTCAGTCGTTTCGTTCGATCAGGCAGGAGACTACATCCGCAACAGCAGACTCATCGTCAATGCAACGCCAGTCGGCATGGATCCCCATGAATCGGACACGCCGTGGGAAGATCAAGCAGACTTCCACTCGGGGCAACTGGTTTATGACCTCATTTATGCTCCAACCGAAACCAGGATGCTGCGGGAAGCAGCTGCTCAAGGGGCTGAAGTCAAAAACGGTATTGACATGCTGGTCGGCCAGGCAGCCGCATCTTTTCGTCAATGGACAGGAGTTGATATGCCCGTAGACGAGGTTAGCAAGCATGTTCAATCTTTCCTGAACCGGTAATCACTGTTGGACCTACCTCTAAATCAAAACGATCTGGCCATAGAAGCGCTTGAAAGAGCCAGGACAATTCCGTCCAGCTGGTATACACAAGAGTCGTTTCACGCGATCGATAATGAAGCAGTGCTTTCGGCGAACTGGCACTACGTGGGTTCAATCGGACGTCTGAAGGACACGGGAGACTATCTGACGGCCGAAGTTGCTGGTAACCCGTTGATTATAGTGAAGGGCAAGGAGGGTGAATTGAGAGCATTTTTCAATGTTTGCAAACACCGTGGTGGGCCGCTTGCAATGGATGAATGTGGACATGCCAGAATGTTACAGTGCAAATATCACGGTTGGACGTATCATCTGGATGGCTCCCTGCGCGGCGTGCCCAAATTCGATCGTTCTGAACTCTTCGATAAAAAAGATTTCGGGCTGACCTCGGTTCGGATAGCCACTTGGGAAGGCCTGGTGTTCGTTGATCTCTCTGGAATAGCGCCGGGCTTGAGCACTGTGATGGACGGAATCGCCGATCGAATTGGACCGGGATTGATCTCATCACTAACGTTTCACTCTCGTGTAGACTACCGAGTCCATTGCAATTGGAAAGTGTACGTGGACAATTATCTCGAGGGATATCATCTACCACTTGTTCATCCTGAGTTGTGCGATGCCATCAGTTATGCCGATTACGTAACGGAAACGTTTCCGTACTACTCACTTCAACATGCTTCCTTCAGAGACAGCTCAGACAACAGGGCATTTTATTTCTTCATTTATCCCAACACCATGCTGAATATCCTTCCGGATCGATTGCAGGTGAATAGTGTGATACCACTGGCCAACGACCGGACACGCGTAATTTTTGATTATTACTATCGTGACATTGATTCGGAGTCGGCTAAAGAGAAGATCGAGGAGGATCAGAACTTCGCGGACAAAGTGCAACAGGAAGATATTGAGATCTGCGAATACGTACAGAAGGGACTCGAATCACGTGCATATGATCAGGGAAGGTTTTCTCCAGAAACCGAAGCAGGCGTTCATCACTTTCAGTCGTTGCTGAAAGCATCCTACCGGAAGCAGATTGATCATGGCAAATAGATATGGGTGGACGAACCCGGCAATATTTCATCGCTCACCGGTGATAGCGGGCTTTAGTACTCGTGGAGGCGGCTCGAGCTCAGGCTACTTGAGCACGCTGAATCTCAGCCTGAGCGTAGGAGATGATCCTGAAATTGTAACGGCAAATCGGAAGGCATTTTTTGGGTCATTTGGATTGAGTCTGGACGAACTCGCTACGGCAGGTCAAATCCATGATACCAACGTTGAAATTGTCAACGCGGCAGGTTTTTATCCGGAAACAGACGGACTGGTGACCCGTGTTCCTGGAGTAGCTCTGTGTTTGACTGCAGCAGATTGTGCATCCGTTCTAATCGCAGATTGCAAGAACGGTGTCGTTGGTGCGTGCCATGCTGGATGGAAGGGTGCCGTGGGAGGTATTGTCCCGAAGACTGTCCAGAAGATGCTTTCAGTCGGGGCTGATCCAGCATCAATGAAAACCTATATCGGTCCATGTATTTCGGTCGCCAACTTCGAGGTTGGGGAAGAAGTCGCGTCACAGTTCCCTAGTTCATTTGTAGATAGATCCTTTGACAAACCGCACGTTGATCTGTCCGGTACGCTCAGGCAGCAACTACTTGACGCAGGCGTTGCTAACTCTGACATCGAGGTGTCAGATCGGTGCACTTATGCGGAGATCGAAACGTTCTTTTCCCACCGGGCAGAGAATGGGAAAACGGGAAGAATGATGGCCTTTATTGCTCTGGAAAATGAAGGCACGACTACTGACGAAAATAGCGGCTGAGTTTTCTACGTTTTTGAAATCGTCTAGGATGTTATCTGACGAGATGTCACCCTGTCGCGGAAGGAATCGTAAAGGAATATTAGAACTGCGGATTGAGCACGAATGCTGCAGTTGCGATGATCGTGTCACTACCGGTGGCTGAGTTTGTAGCCTTAAGTTCTCCGTCAACGAATATGTCAGCCTTGACCGTATTGTTCGTTGACCCGGACCCTGGGCAATCCACCGCAAATGCAACAGCGGTATTGGGAGACGATACGTTTA
Source organism: uncultured Rhodothermales bacterium (assembly GCA_965367755.1). Lineage (GTDB taxonomy): Bacteria > Bacteroidota > Rhodothermia > Rhodothermales > JABDKH01 > JABDKO01. The sequence continues at coordinate 18,495 of CBDUKH010000047.1, read as the reverse complement.
TTGTTGTCCCAAAAGTGAAGGGTAACACTTCGATACCTCCGGCTGTCCCTCCACCGTCAGTAGTGTAGGCGACGGATATTCCATTGTTGCTGAGGAGCGATCCGTTGCACGTTCCTGTTCCTTCGTACCGAACCTCAAAAGATGACTGGGATCTGTTTGGTCCCGAATCTGAGCTGCAACCTGTAGTACCAACGAGCGTCGTGACTACGAATAGATAAAAGATGTTTTTCATTTAAGACGAAATTCAATGACAATGTGATAGTATTCGTCCGGGGGAGGCGAAGATACGAGGTGCGGCTGTCCATCAGCAAGACCACCTCAGAAATATTACAATTGACACGCAGGTTTACAGAGGGCGGTACAGCGCGCGGTACAATTAGACTTCGATAGTTCCGGCTTCAATTGCACCCATGATGTTTGGTGGAGTCCAACCGGGAGGTTTCATCCACTTGCCATCGTCGCGTCTGTAGGAACCGGGAGCAAATTTTCGAAGGTTCGCCGAATCGACTTCTTTAAGTACCGGGTCATCATCTACTCCGAAAGCGATCAGAGTACCGATTGTGACTACAGAAATATCGGCACAACCATCTACGACGCCCTCTACATCTACTTCACCCTGGGCCGTAAAGTTAAGCCCGGAATCATCGGTCGAAACGTCCGTTCCATCTTTGGTCGTAACATGTACCCCAAGGGCGCGAACAGTTTCGAGTGCTTCTTCGAGAATAAGTTTAGCTCGCAAGATACGAGTGGCTTCGTCCGGGACGATCGTTTCCGTTGGCGTATCCTGGCCAGCCTTTTGCATAAACTCGCGGATTCGTCTGTAGTGTGCTGTGGGCATAATTCCGTTTGATTGATGATGTACTAATTTAGCAAAGACGACGAGGTTTTACCTGATGAGTTATCAACAGTTGCCTCCGACAGAATGGAGAATTCGATCCGTCTATTGAGTTGTCGACCCTGACTGGTCCGGTTGTCATATAGAGGTCTTGTGTCGCCATACGTGACCACTTCAACGTTCCGCGATACAAGGCCATGTGATGCGATCAAATACTGAGCAACAGCTGCAGCGCGGGCAGCCGACAATTCCCAGTTGGAGGGATACTTCTCCTTGATCGATGGCCCCGGAGCAATATTGTCTGCATGCGCTTCAATTCTCAGAATTCCTTTTTCTCCAATCGCCGCAGTAAGACCTACGGCGAGCGTGTCGAGTCTGACTTTGCCTGACTCAAGTAAGTCTGCACTGGCGGGTTTGAACAGCTCATCGACTTGCTCTGTCGCCAGGAGGAGACCGCCGTCATAACAAATGGATAGTGAATATTCCAGCCTGTTTACCGCTGCATCGCGAACGCGAAGGTCGCGATAATAAGATCCGGAATCAATAGATTCATAGAAGGCCAGGGAGTCTCTCAGGTTGCTATTCATGACGTAGAGAGAGTCTATCTGCGCCTGCTGTGTGGTTACAATCTGAGGCGTCCCGCAAGCAGAAAGTAACACGAGCATGGTGAATATCAGCACCAGCGACGGGAGTCTCGTTATGAAGGTGAAGGGGCGTTGATTCATTTGTGTCGAGATTAAGCAATTACGGCAGGAATGAAGCGTCAAGCACTATTCCGAACCAGTTCTGTGGACCATGGTAAGCGAGGATTGTGTTACGGGTGAAAGTGTTATGGTCCCGATATTGACATGTTGCGGTCGAGTTGCGCAGAACATGACTGTTTCTGCAATGTCGTCAGCGACAAGCGGCGTTGTGTTTGCATAGACTGCGGCAGCGCTTTTTTCATCTCCATGAAAACGCACGAGGCTAAAATCAGTCTCAACCATACCCGGGTCTACCGAAGAAACGCGAATGTTCGTTCCGTGCAGATCAACTTTAAGCCCCCGAGTAATGGCGTTAACCGCAAATTTTGTCGAGCAATAAACGGTACCCCCCGGATACACATCATGCCCTGCCATGGATCCAATGTTGATCACATGACCCGAATTTCTTTCTACCATCCCCTCGACGATAGCTCGAGTCACGTACAGCAGCCCTTTGACATTTGTGTCGATCATTACATCAATTTCGTCAATCGAATTCTGATGAACGGGCACTTTGCCTTTTGCCAGGCCGGCGTTGTTGATAAGAATATCGATTGAGGCAAACGACTTCGGAAGTGAAGCGATTGAATCGTTCACGCGAGTCGCGTCGCGAACGTCGAGTAACATCGTGTGAACTAACGAGCCATATTGGGCGCGGAGATTTTCTGCAATGTGTTCCAGCTTTTCTTCGCGACGAGCACATAGAACCAGTCGAGCTCCAGCTGCTGCCGCAGCTGTCGCACAGGCTTTCCCGATTCCAGCCGAAGCCCCTGTAATGAATACTGTCTTATCAGTTAAACTATGCATGTTTCTGAAGGTAAGTTATGGCTGTACCTGTGTGTCGATCTCGAAAATCATTTCAATCGTATTTCGCAGCAAGCGCAGTTGGGCTACGATGATACCACCATCATTCTTGAGTTTTGAAAGTATGAAAGCACCCTGCATAATCGCGTAGATGTGGTCGGCGAGCTGGCCAGTATCAATCGGCTGACGAGGTGGGTGAGCCAACGAGGCTTGCTCGATTTTCTCACTGACGAGCTTGCGCCAATGCTCGTAAGCGCGGTTCACTATGTTGGCAGTATCTGCATCGAAAAGCCCGGCTTCGTAGGAATAGGATGCAAACAGGCACCCCGGATAAGTCTCTTGCATCTCCGCAAACATCTCTTCATGCAGAGACAGGAAGAGTGTAAGCTGTTGGGCCGGATCGCTAACCAGTTTTTCAGCCCTCGAGAGAAATGCCTCGGTGAGATCCCGGTCGAATACGGCATAGCGTTCGATAAGAGATCTGGAAAGATCATCTTTCGATGGAAAATGATAAAAGAACGTCCCTCGACTAATGCCCGCCCGCTCCTGTATCGCATCAACAGACGTGGCGGAGAACCCCTTATTCAAGACCAGTGCTTCCGCAGCATCCAGGATACGTGTTCTTGTCTCAGAACCCTTTCTCGACATATGCTTTTTAATTTTACGTATTCACAATCGACTGTATAGTACAAAAAAGATCGCTTCAGTACATTGTCACCAACCAAAAAACCGGTGGACTAGGATTTTATCACGGAGTTTGCAACAATTGGTAAGTTAATTCGAATTATGCTATACTGACCGATCAGTACAATTTATTGATTCTTTGCATCTTTTAAAGAAGACCCCAAAATGATGATCAACCTCACTGGAGGCATTGTCTCGACAATGATATTCCTCCTGCTCGCAGCGACACCCGTCCTGGGCCAGCACGAACACGACAACGCTCAAACGGCCGAGTCCTATACTCTTTTTGACAATCTGGGAGACCACGCATTTTCGATTACCACCGACACCCCCGGTGCACAAGAGTTCTTCGATCAGGGCATGCGCCTCTACTATGGATTCAATCACGCTGAAGCGATTCGGTCATTCAAGGAGGCCCAGCGATTGGATTCCGAATGCGCAATGTGCGTGTGGGGCGAGGCACTCGCCTATGGTCCCAACATCAATTTGCCCATGGACGCGGACGGCGCGCAACATGCCTTCGATGCCATCATTCGAGCTCAGGCATTGACACAACACGCGAGCCCGGTCGAAAAGGAAATGATTAATGCGCTCGCCAAAAGGTATGCCCGGATCGACGTCGAGAATCGGTCCGACCTCGACGCTGACTACGCGCGTGCCATGGAGACCCTGTCTGCCCGCTATCCACAGAATATCGAGATTGGAGTATTGTACGCGGAAGCAGTAATGACAACAATGCCATGGGATTACTGGACAGCCGACAAGCAACCACGACCGCAATTCGACAAAGCGCTGCAGACATTGGAATTCGCTATGGCAGAGAATCCGGAGCATCCGGGGGCATGCCATTTCTACATCCATGCTGTCGAAAAGAATTATCCCGAACGAGCGGTGCCGTGTGCAGAGCGACTGGCGGAATTAATGCCCGGAGCCGGGCACATTGTACATATGCCAGGGCATATTTATATCCGCGTTGGCAGGTACGCCGATGCAATTAAGGCCAATCAGCACGCTGTACATGCGGACGAAACCTACATCCAGGACAGGCGGCCTGGAATGGGTGTTTACACCGCAGGATATTACCCGCACAACTACGACTTTATGGCCTTCGCGGCAACGATGGTCGGCGATTGTAGTCTGGCCATAGACGCCGCCCGGAATGTGCGCGATGTAATCCCACAGGAAATGATCAGCATGGACGGCTTAACATTCTTACAGCACTATTACACGCGACCACTCCAGATGCTTGTCGGCTGTCAACGATGGGACGAAATACTGGATTACGAAGAGCCCGCGGATGAATTGGAGTATGCCCGGATGATCTGGCACTATGCCCGTGGACGAGCCCGTGCCGAAAAGGGTGACCTATCAGGCGCCAGGAGCGACCTGGCTAAGCTGAAAGCTGCTCGAGAGGTTCAGAAGTTCGAAGGGGTGACAATCGAGCCCAACTCGGCTACCGACGTACTTGCCATTGCCGAATTGGTACTGGAAGGGTGGATAGAATTCAGGGACGGGAATTCGGATGCCGCCTTCTCGATCCTCAGTCGTGGAGTGGAAGCCGAAGATTCACTACTGTACGGAGAACCGCCCGAGTGGTCCATACCTGTTCGCCACGACTTGGGCGCAATGCAACTGAAAGACGGTGACGCTTCTGCAGCCGAAGAAACTTTCAGGCAGGCGTTGGAGAAATTCCCCAGGAATTACCCGGCAACTAACGGCCTGGCCAATGCGCTCACGCTTCAGGGAAGAACCAGTGAAGCAGAATCTCTGAAACGAGAACTGGACTAATACCGGTCGCATAGCAGTAAAAACATCCGATGCCACAGAGATAGTTTGAGATCTACCTGCACCTTGCATCTACATTAGATGCATCTACATTAGATCGGGGAGGAATAAATACCCGGGTCAGGGACCGCAGCGAGAACCGCTATTGCATACATTGGTATGACGACAATCGCAGACCAAAGAGAAAGTATGCAGTTGAAGAGAACGATTCTGATCGCGGCTACCCTGTCAGTCCAGGTGGGCCTCGTTTTTGGTCAGAATAATTGTGTTGATGGATTCGCCGGCTCGTATCCGTGCGATGGCATTAACCTCCAGGCGTTTGTCGCCAAGGGTGAGCTTGGCGGAGGCAACATGAATGATGTCTGGGGATGGACGGACCCGATTTCCGGAATAGAATATGTACTGGCGGGAAGGTCCAGCGGTGTCGCATTCGTGGATATCTCCAGACCGATTGCCCCGCTGTATATCGGCAATCTCCCGACTGAAACAAATTCGTCGACATGGCGAGATATCAAGGTCTACAAGAATTTCGCATTCGTCGTTGCAGATAACGTCAGTAACCATGGTATGCAAGTCTTCGACCTGACACGTCTCAGGAATGTCGTCACAACCCCGGTACAGTTTAGTCCCGACGCGGTCTACCGACGTGTGGCTAGCGCCCACAATATTGCCATTAATGAGCAATCGGGATTCGCGTATATCGTGGGGTCCGGGGAATGCGGGGGAGGCTTGCACATGGTGGATATCTCGACGCCTCTGGAGCCCGTATTCGCCGGCTGTTTCTCCGATGATGGTTACACTCACGACGTACAGTGTGTCAATTATTCCGGCCCGGATGTCGACTACGCAGGAAGAGAGATCTGCTTCGCCTCCAATACTGATACGGTCACGATCGTTGACGTGACGGATAAAGAATCGCCAGTGCTCATTTTCCGAATCGGATATCCCAACTCGGGATATGTGCATCAAGGGTGGCTCACAGCCGACCAATCTCACTTCATCCAAAACGACGAACTGGATGAAATTCATTCCCAATCGAATACCACAACGTACTTCTGGGATGTTACCGACCTCGATTCGCCAGAACTTGTCCAAACGTATGTCGGAACCTCGACGTCCATCGATCACAATCTATACAATCGCGGCAATTACACCTTCCAGTCAAACTATACTTCAGGTCTCCGTATCCTCGATACCTCAAATATCGGGGATGTAAAAGAAGTCGCATTTTTCGATACCTATCCAGCCAATGATGGGAGGACCTTCTCAGGCAGCTGGAGCAACTACCCGTATTTTAACAGCGGCAATATTCCTGTAACCAGTATCGGAGAGGGCCTGTTTATCCTCCGACCGAGTGTGGGACTACTTCCGGTTCAGCTTTTGTCATTTTCAGCTGCCGTCCAGGCTGCCGCGCAAGTGCAGCTTCTCTGGCAAACGGGAGACGAAGCAGCGATAGCTGAGTACTACATTCAAAAGCGTACCGACGGGGGATCATTTGTCAATCTCAATGCGAATGAATCCGCCGGGATTGTGGCGGGCGCAGGCAATTATTCGGTAGAAGTGAATAATTTACCGCCAGGCCCGCAAGTCTTCAGATTGTTGATTCGGACCACGCAGGGCGAGGAGTTTTTTAGTGACCCGATTTCTGTATTCGTGCCGTTGGCAGGTACCCACGAACTCTTCGCTGCGTATCCAAATCCCTTTTCTTCGTCAACAACATTAGGCCTCGTCGTTAAAGAAGAACAGAATGTTACAATAATCGTCTATGACAGTGCCGGTCGCGAACGTGCTACGATACACGACGGAACTGTCTCGCCTGATGCTCGCCATACGTTCCGGTTTGACGGAAGTGACATGTCCGCAGGCGTCTATTTCGTTCGTGTTAACGGAGATTATTTTTCTGAAAGCCGATCAATTACCATAATAAAATAGAATCGTAAATAGAATCCACAATGATGCGGATACAACGCGCCATAGCCATCGCACTACCTCTCACCGTTGTATTTGCAGGTTGCGAGCTGTCAAACTCTCTCGGGGATGTCGACCTGGCGACAGTCACTGACATTCAGTACTCAGAACATGTGCAGCCATTACTTGACAACCGGTGTACGAGTTGTCATGGAGCAGGGCTGGCTGAGGCAGGCCTCCGTCTGGACTCGTGGACAAATGTGATTGCAGGATCTCGGAACGGCGAGGTATTGATACCTTATGAATCAGACAAGAGTCTTATTGTGCGCTTGCATTCTGACCTGGTCGGCGGTCAACATTTAGCTCAGATAAGCTCCGACTCTCTTACGCAAGTAGAGATTGACTTCCTGGCGCGATGGATTGACGAAGGCGCTCGCAATAATGCTGACGAGGTCCCTTACGAAGATGCTACCGAACTCCTGTATGTCTGTAACCAGGATGACGCAACCGTGTCAATCATAGATACAGAAGCAAATGTTGTCATCGGGACCGTAGACCTGACTGACTACGGGTTTTCTGAAACTTCCAAACCACACCACGCTGCGGTCGAACCGGACGGTTCATTCTGGTATGTGACGATGATTGGAGATAACGTAGTCGCGAAGTTTGATCGCGAAAACAAATTAGTTGGACAGGTGAGTTTTGAAACACCTGGTATGCTCGCATTACATCCTTCTCAAGACAAAATGTTTGTGGGGCGTTCCCTATCCGCCTTGACTCCGCCTCGCAGCATCGGTGTGATCACGCGATCAGACATGTCAATCGATGAGGTCGATGTGTTTTTTCCAAGACCTCATGCCGTAGCGGTCAATGGCGATGGGACGTTCCTATACTCGGCAAGTCTTGCCGAAAACGAATTGATTCGGATGGAAATTGTAGATAACGATGTCCACTTTACGTCGATCGCTGGTAACCCTCACTCGATCGTCCAACATGCGACCTCGCCCGAATCAGCACTGATGTTTTCTTCTGCACAACTGACTAATCAAGTGCTCGTGTTCGATGTCACAAACCCGGATGCACCAAGCCAGATCGACGCCATAGATGTTGGTGATGCTCCGTGGCACCCTGTCTTCACTCGGGACGGATCCTTCGTTTATGTCGGCAATAAAGACGCCAATACAGTCACGGTAATTTTTGTCGACGCCCTGGTAGTTCGAGAAGTTATCTCCGGTAATGGAATCAGTCAGCCACACGGTAGCGCCGCCTCTTCAGATGGACGGTACATCTACATATCAAACCGAAATGCAGATGGTACCTACACACCGAGATTTGATTTTGGTGATGCTGTAAACCCGGGAACCGTTGTTGTAATCGATACAGCTACCGATCAGATCGCCAAAGTTCTGGAGGTTGGAAGATTCGCCACGGGACTGGGAATAAAACCATAAGTGTAACGGTCTGCAGTCGTTCAAGAGAGAATCCTCATATCACAAATCCGTTCGATACTTTTTCGAGCGTTGGCAACTATCAGTTTGCTGTTCCTGGCACCGGCTGTCTACGGACAGGTCCACTTCGACGCGTTTGTGGAAGACCCAGTCGGAGCGACAGTAGTCGATTCAACCGGCGTAGAATATGACACCCCGTTCTTCGGCGGATTCAACAATCCAGTGCCACAGCTTGTCGATATCGACGATGATGGAGATCTTGATTTGTTTGTACAGGAGGAAAGATCCCGGCTGCAGTTTTATAAGAACGTTGGGTCAGCCTCGTCTCCGAAGTTTGTGTTCAGCAGTCGGTACTATCAAGAACTCGACGTTGGTGATTGGTACCGGTTTGCAGATTTAGACGGTGATGGCGATTACGATCTGTTCGCCGATCAGCCATTTAACGCTATTAAGTATTTTGAGAATACAGGAGAATCGGGCGGCGCCGTATTCGAACTGCGCGTCGATTCTGTACGGACATCAGACCAGGAACCGGTAATCACCGAACCACCGAATGTCCCAGTCATCGAGGACTTTGACTGCAACGGATTGGTGGACATGTTGCTCGGTAAAGTTAGTGGCTCAGTGACTCGTTATGAGCAAGTCTCAAGCCTCGACGGGACGCCAATCTTCGATTTTGTAGAAGATAATTTTCAGGACATCCTTGTAATCGGCCCGTTCGGAAAGGACGAGATGCAGCTGGGAAGTCGGCATGGCGCAAATGTACTGGCAGCCGGTGATCTGGATGGTAACGGAACAACAGATCTTTTATGGGGAGATTTCTTCTCACCCAGCCTCATCACGTTTACTAACTCCGGATCTGACTGCAGCGAAATAGATCTTGGCGTCGAGACAGATACCCTGGTGACGATCAATGAAGGACCGTTTATAACACGCGGCTATAATGCCCCTGCAGCAGGTGACCTCACTGGCGACGGTGCACCAGACCTCGTCGTAGGAGTTCTTAGTAACGCGGCTGTCGATGACGAGCGGAATTTGTTTCGGTTTGACAACGATGGTACCGGACATTTTCTGCAAGTCACGGACGAAATCATCCGCGGCATCGATGTCGGAAGTTCGAGCGTGCCGGCTTCCGGTGATGTCAATGGTGACGGCCGCTACGATCTTGTCATCGCCAACAGTATTGGCGATGGGGGCACGGCAGCCGAGCTTGTTGTTTATATGCGGGCACCAGGAAGCAACGACTACATGATGAGCTCAAGGAACCTGCTACAGATTGATCTGGGGTTCGGATACCATCCGGAATTTGGCGATCTGGATGGAGATGGAGATGACGATCTGGTGCTCGGATTATTTAACGGTACGCTGACGTATCTGGAGAACACCGGATTCGCTGCAGATACACAATTCGTTGTTATTGATTCCGACATGACTGGTGAAGATGTCGGCAGTAACTCGGCGCCACTACTGGTTGATCTGGATAGTGATGGTGATCTGGATCTGGTAGTCGGAGAGTCATCGGGCGAGCTTAATTACTATCGCAATACCGGGACTCCGCTGTCATACGAGTTTGAACCTGCCCACACCATTTTTGAAGGGATCGATGTCGGTCAGGGTAGTCTTCCGGCAGCATTGGACAGTGATGGCGATGGCGATTACGACCTCGTAGTTGGTTCTGAAAGTTCAGGGTTGATCTACATTGAGAATAGCGGAAGCGTAACGAGTCCGGAGTTTTCGAACACGTCTTCGGTGCCACTAAGTGTGCCGCGTCGAGCAGCGCCTGAATTCGTCGATGGTATCGGGGGATTTACCGGACTCAAGTTGCTCGTAGGTAATGCTTCCGGCGGATTGTTGCTATTCGGGGAAGTCATAGCAGACGATGTTCAAGACGAACCCAAGGTCGCAAGATTGTCGAGTCTTGATCTCTACCCGAATCCGACAACGGGAGTGTTCAGACTGGTGTTCTCGTCAGACGGCCCAAGTGATGGGGTGGATGTCACGGTGGTGGACATACTCGGCAGAGAGCGGATTGTGCTCGAGGAAAATCGATTCGTGCAATCCGCGAGTTACGACATTTCAGGGTTGGCAGACGGCGTGTACTTCGTAGTTGTTAACGACAACAGCGGGTTCCGTCTTCAGAGACCCGTTGTCAAAGTCTCTTCGAAATAGTAGATACCTGCGCTTAGCCACGAATACTCAATTCGTTGCTACCAGGCTTGACGCTAGGTGTCTCCACTTCCAAACCGATCGATAGCGAAGATGGTGACGGCTCCAGCAGCCATAAGGGCGATGGCAATCCACGTCGATGTCATCGACGGGTCAGGAAAAAACCAGGTAAATCCTGAAACGAGTGGCTCACCATGACGATCGAGCATTGGAACTCCCGTGGAATCCATCATAAATACCTTTTCCTTCCACGGCCAGATAATCAGCAGTGAACCGAGGATAAAGCCGGTCATGGCTGCAATCGTTACATCTCGAAACCGTTTGAACACGTAAGCAAGTAGTCTGGAAAAAACTACGAGTCCGACGATACAGCCTACGGCAAGCGGGATCAGGATGCTGAAGTCGAGCGCATTAATAGCCTGTAAGATGAGCAGATAATTGCCCATGATAATCAGGATGAATGACCCCGACAGACCGGGAAGGATCATGCTGCAAATTGCTGCGATCCCGCAAACGACGACATAGAGTGTTGACGCATTTTCTGTGGCGGGGCTTAGAAGCCCTATGCCTGCTGCAACGACGGTGCCCAGGATAAACCATATAAGTACTGGTATGGAGCGGCTCCGGATCACGCGCCCGACAGAATATACAGACATCGCGATGAGGCCGAAGAACACAGCCATGACGTAGACTTCGTAATCGACTAGTAGCTGTTCCAGAACGCGCGCCAAAGTCAGGATACCGACAGCGGCACCAATCCCCACTGTGGCCAGGAACGTGAGGTCCGTTTTGTCGGCAAACGTTTTGAACTGTAGTCGAAAAAGGAGTTTTACGCTCTTTATGTCGAACGACCGGATTGCGTCGATCAGGCGTTCATAGATTCCTGTGATAAGAGCAATGGTGCCACCAGATACGCCAGGGATAATGTTTGCAGTTCCCATGGCAAACCCTTTCGCAAACAGGAGGAGTAGCTTCTTGATCATTTGGCGGGAATCGTTAAAGCGCGACGGAGTGAATATTCGACAGGAAACTAAGGTTTCCGACATCAAGTCGCGTTGATTAACGATAAGATCACGCTAGCTATCGAGTCCCAGCTCGTCGCGAATCTCTTTCTGCCATACAAGATCCGGGCAGGCAGTCTCGACGTGCGACTTGCTCAGTGGATCGATATCGAGTGCTTTTCTGAGTGCTTCCAGGCTTTCGTCAGACTTTCCAAGGGCAAGCCAGGTCTTTGCCTGTTGCACATAAATTCCCGCACAATCAGGATTCAATTCGATTGCTTTCTGATACGCCCGAAGGGCTTCGTGGAGTTGCGACGCTTCGAATAGAGCCTCAGCAAAATCCAGCCAGGCATCTTGATTGGAATCGTCGAGCTCTACTACTAAGGCATAGGCGTCAAGCGCCTGTTTTAGATTGCCGAGTGAGTACTCACAGTCTGCTTTCGCATACCAGAAGTCAGCAGTCTTCGGACTCAATGCTACCGCCTTGTTGAAGAACGTCAGGGCATCGGCGTGTTTATTGAGAGCATCGAGACAGCAGCCGAGGCCATACCAGGCTTCTGCATATGCAGGGTCTTCATCTACCGCGTTCTTGTAGAACGAAATTGCCAGTTCGTACTTAGATAACTCCTCGTAGGCAATGGCGATGTTGTAATACGTAGACGCATCCCCGCCTTCGAGGCTGATCACCTTCTGGTAGCTGCTTATCGCTTCCGGGAGACGAGACATGTTCGCCAGGGCATTTCCGAGATTGTAGTACGCAGAACCAAATTCGTCGTTGATGGCAAGAGCCATCTCGTATGAGTCTACCGCGTCCTGATATCGTGAAGTCCTGTTCAGAACGATGCCGCGATTATACCATGCGTCGTGAGAGAACGGGTCGATGTCAATGTGCCTGTCGTAGCACTGGAGGCTCAGGGCGTCCTTGTTGATTCTGTCGTAACAGTAGCCAAGCTCGTACCAAACTTCGGGGTGCTCAGTGTTCAACGCGGCACAGGCTTCGAATGAAACGATCGCCTCGTTAAGTTTTCCAAGGCGTTCCAGAGTGACACCGAGGTTAAAGTGGACCTCTTCGTTATTGGCGTCTATGTTGAGGACGTCTTCGTAGATCGCGAGCGCTTCAGTGCTCCTGTCGAGAGTGTCTAACGTGATCGCCTTGTTGACGAGAGTCTCGGTATCAGTTGGGTTGAGCGCCAGTGCCCGATTGTATCCGTCAAGAGCTTCTTCATGGCGGGCCAGGTTGTTCAGAAGGATGCTCCGCCGGAGCCAAAGATCGGAGGAGTAGGGTTGATCTGTGATGACCCTGTCGAGAACTTCCAGGGCTGAATCGAATCTACCATTTTCGAAATAGTAGGTGGCGATATCCTCCAGAGTTTCAGAATCGAAATAAACTGAATCTCCCTGCGTTTCGAACGCCGCTACCAGGCGATCGATGCGCGTCGCATCAAAAGAATCCTCACAATCGTCGAATTCGAAATCGAACATACAGCTCCGTTACGTGTTGTTGACTGTTCCCTCAGAACGAGGTAATGTTTTGTACTTGCCAGCCCCGATTTTGTCGCAGTATAACCGGGTGTTTTTCAATTTGCAAGAAGTGTTCCAGTATCAAACTGTCTATAGCTACAAACGTAGAATTTACCTGTAGTTGCGCCTGATAAAATGACAATAATTAGGACTTGAAATCGTTGAAAAGAGCATTATTGATATCGTTTGAGGGGATTGACGGTTCAGGAAAAAGTACGCAGGCAGTTCTTCTAAAAGAAAAGCTCGAATCGATAGGGCACACTGTTTTACTCTGCCGCGAGCCGGGTGGAACGCCATTATCAGAACGAGTACGCAATTTGCTACTGGATTCGAGTCTCGAAATTGGTCCATTCGCCGAGCTGCTGTTATTTTCTGCGGCGAGGAGCGAGCTGGTCCGCTCGGTTATAGTGCCAGCTCTCGAACGGGGAGAGACGGTAATCCTGGACAGGTTTTATGACTCGACGGTCGCCTATCAGGGAGCTGGTCGCCAGCAGTTGGATCCGGAATGGATTGCAGAATTTAGCCAGCATGTGACCGGTGGGTTGCGACCGGATCGTACCTATTATATTGCGGTGACGTTGGAGACTGCTTTCGGAAGAATTGAACGATCGCTGGATCGAATGGAGTCGACTGGCGATGCGTTTTTTGAGCGAGTGATACAATCTTACGAAGGCATTGCTATTGCGGAGCCTGATCGTTTCCGTAAGTTGGATGGAGAAAGGTCGGCCGACGGCATTCACGATCAGGTTTGGCAGGACGTGCAGTCATTGCTTGGAGAGGAATCCGGAACAGTCGCCACGGGCAGAGGTAAAGCCACCCATGAAACCGGTCGATAACGTGGATAACAGCAGAGAAAATCAAATCGGCGAAGTCAGGAATCGCTTCGAGTCTTTCCTGAAAGCCCGACAGCAACGACAGACTCCAGAGAGATTCGCCATTCTTGAGGAAGTCTACCGCGCTGAAGATCACTTCGATGCTGATGAACTGTATCTGAAATTGCGAGAGAGTGGGGTTCGGGTATCACGGGCAACCGTCTATAATACCCTCGACCTGTTAATCGAATGCGAGCTCGTTCGGCGCCATCAGTTCGGTGACAAGCACGCCAAATACGAGGCTGCGTTTAGTTATGGACAACATGACCACCTGATCTGCGAAGACTGTAATCAGCTCTTCGAATTTTGCGACCCTCGAATACATGGCATCCAGGAAATGGTAGCAGAGATATTCCAGTTTGACGTAGTCAGGCACTCTCTCAACCTTTATGGCCATTGTAAGCGAGAAAATTGCCCAAATCGTACGGTTGAGGCCTAGAGACGATATTTTGACTCTTGGAAATTCCGTAAAACGACTTAATTTGTCTGGTTACCTGATCCTCTTTTAATTGATGCGTCTTTCCACCGCCATATTAATCTGCCTCGTCAGTTTCGGCTTCACCGGGACCGTAAACGATGCATTGCTGGACTATTTCACGATCGAAGAGTCAAATGGCGATTTTATAGCAACCTGGGAGACGGTTCGAGAGGATAATGTGCGTGCATTCGAACTCCATCGGAAGACACCTCATACCAACAACGAGTTCGTCCTTATTAAAGAGTTAACCCCGCACGGCATTGCCAAGCAATATCTCGTTCGCGACACTCAGGTATTCAAGAATGGCGGCGAGCTGATTGATTATCGCCTCCAGGTGGTCCTCGACGATGGCTCCCGGCAGATCCTGTCGACAAAAACGGTCAACTACACACCGACGGCGATTCGTCGTACGTGGGGTAGCATTAAGGCCATGTTCTAAACCGGGAACGTCACGTTTGTGCCGTCGGACAGATAATGCAAACACATACGCAGCTTTTCTCTCCAGATCGAATACGGCGCATGGTCCGGCGCATGAGCTATGAGATCATCGAAAAAAACAAATCATCATCGCAGTTGGTCGTTTTTGGGATTCTGAATCGCGGAGCTCTTTTTGCCGACGCTTTAAGCACGGCGATCGCTGATGCGGGCGGAGCCGAAGTTGCCAGGCATAATCTCGATGTTTCATCCTATCGCGACGACGTGAAAAGGACAGTGGTCGTTCCTTCAAATGGCTCCAATGCCGGTCCGGATGTGACGAACAAAGATGTTCTTCTTGTGGATGATGTACTTCATACGGGACGGACCGTCCGGGCTGCGCTCGACGCCATCGTCGGCCTTGGTCGGCCGCGATCAATTCAACTAGCCGTTTTGATAGATCGAGGCCACCGGGAGTATCCTGTGCAGCCGACGTACGTAGGCTATGAGGTGCCAACAAAGCACCAGGAGCACGTTGAGGTGGTTTTTGACGAAGGTATCTCCGTCTTTGTAGAAGAGTAGTTCAGCTCATTCGCCAGCATATCGCCCGGTCGTATTTATCCGGGCGAAAACATCGTTGAGTATCCAGTGGAACACGGCAAGGTGTATGCTCTCCACCATGCCCATGTCGGCAAGATCTATATGCACGCCGAAATCAGCGATCGTCTTCAACGCTCCACCATCGAACCCGGTGAGAGCAAACGACGACAGACCGTTGCGACCCGCCCATTCGACTGCATTAATAACGTTGCGACTGTTTCCTGAACCGCTGATGGCGATTAACAGATCTCCGGCCTGGCCGTAATTCATCAGCTGCTGAACGAAGACTTGTTCATAGTCGAGATCATTGGCTATTGCCATCAACCAGCCGGTGTTGTCGGTCAGACTGAGAACTTTTAACCGCTTGAAAGACTCGTCTCTCAACTCTTCGTCGGGTACCGTGCTCTTGCCGAGATCTTCCGCCATGTGCGTAGCCGTCGTCGCAGATCCACCGTTCCCAATGACATAAACGAATTGACCCTTCTCCCAGCACGTGTAAATGAGGTCGGACAACTTCCTGACATCTGAAACTTTTATTCGACCCAGTTCGCTCTTGAGTCTGTCGGTGTAGTCGTTGAAATCCAGTTCGGATCCTAGCATAATATTTCCCTTCAGGCCGGCGAAGGTAGGAAGGTTAAAGTTGAGCGTTCGTTACAAACGCAGGTACGAATAAACTGTTTTGATTCCGGCTGGAAGGGGGGGCTATCGGGCGCTGGTCAACAGTAGCAAGTAGGAGGTCTACTCGTTACTAGCGCTCGCACTAGCGCTCGCTTCGGAATTCGGGAGATCGCGCGTAAACAAACGAATCTCAAAACCTTCCCGTACGCGTGTACCCGGAGCCCGACTTTGGCGCGTGACGACGTCCGAATCCGACGTCGCATCAATAGCGACTGCACGGAGCTGCAGTTCGTAGAGCGTTCGCCGAGCCTGACTGACCGTCATTCCGACGACCTCCGGTACGTCTACATATTGAGAACCCATCCCGGTGCTGTACCACAGGATGACATCAGAACCCTTGTCGACTGTAGCACCTGGAGGGGGACTGACTTTGGTTACTGTATTTACATACGGCGAAGGATGGGGATCGGGTTCGGTTTTGATGACCCGTAGCCCTGCCGAGATAATTCGGTTCTTCGCCTCTTGTATAGAGATGTCTACCACATTTGGGATGACCACCGTTGGCGTCGTACCACTATTAATGGTCAGATATATTCTGCGCCCCGGCTTGACGGCGGTTCCAACCGGGGGATTTTGTTCTACAACGACATCTTTTGGAAGGTCAGGTCGGAATTTTGCGATTCGCCGATCTGGAGTCAGATCTTTGTCGTCAAGTATGTCGGCCGCGGCATCATATGACAGATTCGTAAGGTCGGGTACAGTGACGAATGCCGAGTGACGAGTGTACGTCGGCATAATCACTTTCGAGACCAGGACCAGAGAGAGCGCAGCGAAAATCCCCAGCGCTACAACCGCCAGATAGAAATAGCTATTGGTCAACAGTGATTTCAGGTATCTACCTGCGTCACGTAGTTTTTCTTTGGCATCCATAGATTACTGTAGCAGAGGTCAATTTGGGGCATACGACCATAAAGAATATAAGTGCCATCCGACTGAAATCATGATCGGCTGTGGACAGCAGTTATTGAATAAGACGCAGACCTGGCGTCGAGTCGAGCCGGTCTTGCATTGTAAATGCAGCGTCAACTGTGGTGACTGTCGGATCAGGAACCGGATCGGTTTCGGTTTTCTCCGGAGAAGTAGAGTCACATCCGGTTAACGAGACAAAGATCAGTGCGATTGCGAGTAGAGGGGAGATGTGGCCAACGGTACAAGGTATCAGTGGGTTTAAGCAGTTTCGAGTTGCTCGACAGGTATTATGCGATCCTGGATCGAGCGAAGCAGTCGCGATGAGACGAAGCTACTTTAAACAATACAAGATGTGCCGATGCGGTTTGTCTTTTGTGGAGTCGGGTTGTCAGAAACTCAGGGTTAGTAGTTGTAAGGGAAGATTGGACTGATCTGAGGTTGGTAGAGAGGTCTTGGGCGGGTTCTATGAAGTGTCGTTGAAATGGAGGAGAGGCAGGAACGGACGAGTGGTGGTAGTGTCTTACGGTCCGCTCTAACAACGACGGTCGACGGAGTCCGAGACTTTAAAGAAGACTACGTTAAACGTGAGGTTGTTGAGTTGACATTAGGTGAGAGATTGCCGTATGTTACTTGTCAGCGCCAAAATTTATTGTGCCTGCCGTAGTGGATCTTTAGTGGGTTAGATTCGAGATCTCGGGGTAGGCATTTTTGATGCTGTAAGTTCTTTGATGAGATTGGAAGCAAAGCGAGTCCTGTCGATTCCTGACGGAGTCAACTTAGGTTGGCGAAGTCGGAGAAATTGGCGAGCGAAAGCTCAAAATAGTATAGAAACGTTAGTTTCAAACCCTTTATTACGGAGAGTTTGATCCTGGCTCAGGACGAACGCTGGCGGCGGGCTTAACACATGCAAGTCGAACGAGAAGCTCAGGGCTTGCCCTGGGCGGAAAGTGGCGCACGGGTGCGTAACGCGTAGGCAACCTGCCTTCAAGTGGGGAATAACCACCGGAAACGGTGGCTAATACCATATATTGTCTCTTTATCGCATGATAGAGAGATGAAAGCCTTCGGGTGCTTGGAGATGGGCCTGCGTCGGATTAGGTAGTTGGTAAGGTAATGGCTTACCAAGCCTACGATCCGTAGCTGGTCTGAGAGGATGATCAGCCACACTGGCACTGAGACACGGGCCAGACTCCTACGGGAGGCAGCAGTGAGGAATATTGCGCAATGGGGGAAACCCTGACGCAGCCACGCCGCGTGGAGGATGACACCCCTATGGGGCGTAAACTCCTTTTATATGAGAAGAAAACCCGATTACGTCGGGCATGACGGTATCATATGAATAAGCACCGGCTAACTCCGTGCCAGCAGCCGCGGTAATACGGAGGGTGCAAGCGTTGTCCGGAATCACTGGGTGTAAAGGGTGTGTAGGCGGGACAGCAAGTCAGAGGTGAAATCCTACAGCTCAACTGTAGAACTGCCTTTGAGACTGCTGTTCTTGAATCTTAGAGAGGTTACCAGAATTCGTGGTGTAGCGGTGAAATGCGTAGATATCACGAGGAATACCCGTGGCGTAGGCCGGTAACTGGATAAGTATTGACGCTGAGGCACGAAAGCGTGGGGAGCAAACAGGATTAGATACCCTGGTAGTC
>CBDUKH010000046.1:0-26075 GCA_965367755.1 uncultured Rhodothermales bacterium | reverse complement strand
GTCTTCAGTCAGATTGTTCGGGATCAGTCGATCTCGAATCTCGACATTTATCGATCAAAGATTTCCTATGACAAGATCGAGGCCGACCAAGGGTCTGCCACAGTCACGACTAGTACCGTCTATAAAGACGTGCCAGCTACCGTGGTCTATCACTTTCACAAATCACCGGAGACAGGCGGTGCGTGGATGGCGTATGATTTTGTTCTGGATGAAGTGAGTACAGCAGAAGGCTATGCGAAGTCCTTTCAAACTGTCATTCGTAAACGAGGGTTTGATAATTTGATGGCAAGTCTCGAGAAGAAACGAGCTCAAATGGCACAGAAATAAGCGTTTAAACGTATTTTCCTGCACGGTATTTTCAAAGAACATCGTAGTAAAGCTGGCGTAAGTCGTAAATTGATCTACCCATGCAACCGTCGGCTTCATGACCACCCAAGTTGAAGGCTATGTCCTCCACTCTTACGGCCACGAGAGATATCTCCGCCATGCCGTAGCGACTGTAGACACACTTCGCCGTCACGATGTCACCCGCCCCGTCGCCCTTTATTGTACGCCGGAGCACATCGCTATCTTGAAAAGCCGAGGGCTCGACACTCGCTTTAATCTGGTCCGCGAGCTTCCGGAGTCGAATCAATCTATTGTCGGCTTCAAGCACAATTTGCATCTTTTCATGCCATTCGATCGATGTTTGTTTGTCGATTCCGATGTTGTGTGGTGCAAAAACCCAACGCCGCTCTGGAAATCTCTTGGTGCGTATCCTTTTACGGCAACCGGAAACGAACGCTCTGACTTTTATTTTGGTGGGCCTAAGAGTGCCGGTGTAGCTTTTGACTATTTGTTGGACCGGCGACGCCGCACGATGAAGAGATTCGGTTTAACCCATCTCCCCCGTGTACAGGCCGGCCTTATTTATGCGCGCGACGCAGCTGCGACAGAAAAGGTTTGCCTGAAAGCTCAAGAGTATCTCTCCCGAAGCAGCGAAACTCATTTTCGAAGTCGATTGGAGGAAGGCCGCAAGGAAGAGTCTTGCGAATGGAGCCTGGCAATGGCAATGAGTCATTTCTCGCTGGAAGTATATCCCTGGTGTCAGGGATCGAACTCTCCGCAGCTCGACTTCGTGGAAGATTTAACGTCCTTTGATTCCGACTTCTTCGAAGTTAAATGTCAGTACTTTTCAGATCGACTCGTTCATGACATGCGAGGTTTGAAATACCCTCGCATTAGAGCGTTCTTGACTGCGTTTCTCACAAGCCTTCCGGGTAAAGGTGACTACCAGTTTGTTACGCCATACATGTTGCATTTCGGATGGCTGCATCAAAAGCAGGCTTTCTTTGATTTTGCCGACAGAGTCTGGAACCGGACGCGTATCATTGAGCTCTCAACAATTCGCACCGACCGAGAAGAAGTTCTTCGGCCTGCTTCGGTAAGTTCGTAGAGTGACAGTCGGCCGGAGCCGTCGTCCAATGTCGTGAGCAACATGCAAGTGTAATCGTGCGGAGCTGAACACCGTTACACTATCTCTCCCTTTCTACTGCCTTTGCAGGAGATGTATCAGAAATTCCGTCGTGTCACGATTAGCCAGAACCATGATGACAAATATTGTCAAAGCCAACAACGACGGGTTCAGGATTGCCGGGACCATCAAGCGCGCCAGTGATATCTGTGCCGTAAGCCTGTAATCGTTGAGCGATCTGTAGATAGCGTGGATCGCGGAAACAATCGTTGCGGCACATATCAGAAATATCTCCCGGTTAGTGGATGCGCCGTCGCTGACCGCGAGAGCGGCAAGCATGACGATCAGGATCGGCCACCGCGGCCAAACTACCAGGAGAAGTGTTTGCCAGGGTAGCAATAAGGTAGCGCCAAACCGGCTCCATAGCGAGAGCAACGATGTCCACGAAGTCATGAACAAGGCGTATAGACAGGCAATTAGCAGGCAGAGCAGGAAGGGTTGATTGACGAACAACACCAGACTCGTCTGAACATACCACGGCAGGGAAAATGCTAAAGCCTGCATGAATCTGGTCTCTGCAAAGTGCGTCAGAATCACGGTCCCGATGAGCCCGGCTGACAGGGCGATGGCAATCAGCATGATCAGGCTTGCAATCGGTATCGCGTCTCGTCCTTCAGCTACTGATTCGCGGAAGAAACCATGCGACATAAAGTATCTGGGCGCCATCTGCCTCATCTGTGGTGAGGATGCGTATGATATTGCAAGCGTCCCCACAAGCAGCCACCCGAGCATTACCAGCCAAACGCCGGTAATCGAGCGCCTCGTGCCGGCATCGATAGCGAATACTAGCTGTCGGCCGGTAAAAATACCACTTACAATATCATACGATTTGCCGGGGATACCTCCGGGTCCGATGATTCCGAACCGTCTCCCGAGAGCATCCGCGTCATGATTGAGACGTCCCGGCTCATCCGACCACCGCTCGACGAACACCGCCCGAATATTCTCGCGATTAATTACTTCGTTCAGGATTATCTCGAGTTTCCTTGCCTGTTGTTCCATCGAGTTGAGGTGACGCCAACCAGCAGTCCTTCCGGGTACAACCTGGTAACCGACGGTCACACCAACATTTCCTGCCCGGGAATCCAGGCGCAGAAATCTATTTGACGCCGCCCGCCCCATAATGGCGAGAGCGCGACCCGAGCGACACTTGTCATCGACTTCGAAGTCAGTCACGTAGTATGTCGATATCTTTCCTGCTGAGGCAGTCGTAAGCTGTTCCGTTGCTCTATCAAGAACGTCGCATGAGGCAGGTTCACTGGTATCGGATTTTGTTGCGATGCCAATAATGTCTGCTGATTCGTAACGGCTAGCTCGACCGACCAGGAAGTCGATATTTTGTCTCAGGTACGAAGGCAGTGAATCCGCGAGTGCCGACGATGGCAGGTAAAAAATCGGCAGGTCTTGAAAAAACTGGATTCCCAACGAGTCGGCTATCTCGAAGAGCAGCGTATCCGTCACAACGGCTGTCCTGACGGCATTGATACCGGCCTGCCTCATTCTGAAGAGGTCCTGAACGGCTGAATGTTGTTCTAGTGGAGGATCCCAGATGACCCCACGAAAATCAGGTTGTGCGCTCACCTGTGCACAGGCAAGACATAGTAACGCTGCTATGAGGATGTTTCGAAACAACGCGTATGGCGTTATCGTGATTGTGCTCGTTTCATTGACAAGTGTAATATAAAGAATGGGTGGACCCTGACTGAGCAGGGGCCACCCTTCTTCGTTCGATCGGCGCTATGCACCGGACGCACGCCTTGCTCAAGGGCGTCGACAGGGCACTGGAGGTCCCTTTGATACCTACGACGGAGGTACATCCGGTGCAAACAGCGTCAATCCATCATCTTTCGGAGGAATGCGGGAGTCTCGGTATCATCTTTCCGAATACGCTCGCCTCGCTCCTTAAGGTCGTCGACCTGTAGCCGCCTTACTTTGCCAAATGCTTCGGACGCTGCGTCGTCTTCCGCCAATGGTTCCGGTTCATCTCCCAGCGACATGGCGGCCCGCGCTGCTCTGCGCACGTAGGCAGGCGTGTCCAGATTCTTGAGGCTTTCCTCGCCTTTGTAATGATATACTTCGTTATCGTCTGTCAATGAGATCGTCGCCGGACGCGCTGCGGGCTTCTTCGGCATCTCGCGCTCAAATCCCGTAGCGATGACGGTAACGCGAATATCTTCTCCCATATTTTCGTCAATAACGGTTCCGAAGATTACTTCTACGTCATCTCCAGCCTCCCGCTGAATGATGCTAGTGGCCGTCGTGGCCTCTCTAATTCCAAGTGTTCTGCCAGCTGTAATATTTACCAGGACATTGCGAGCCCCGGCTATTGATAGACCATCAAGTAGTGGACTCGATATTGCTTCGATCGCTGCCTTCTCGGCTCGATTTTCTCCCGAAGCAATGGCAGATCCCATCAGAGCCGTTCCGCCATTGCTCATAGTCGTCTTGACATCGGCAAAGTCAAGATTGATAAGGCCAGTTACGGTGATCAGATCACTGATGCCTCTGGTCGCATTGTAGAGCACCTCATCAGCGCGTTCGAAAGCTTCGATAAGTGTGGTGTTCGCATCTGCGATATCCAGTAGACGTTCGTTGGGAATAACTATAAGCGTGTCCACTGTCTGCTTCAAAAGGGCCAGGCCCTCTTCAGCTGTAGATATTCTTCGAGCACCCTCGCATTCAAATGGACGGGTTACAATTGCCACGGTAAGAATGTTTAAATCTCTAGCGATGGATGCAACTACCGGAGCGCCACCAGTTCCAGTTCCACCTCCCATACCTGCCGTAATAAAGATCATGTCGTAGCCGCGCAAGGCCTGCTCGATCTGTTCTCTGTTTTCTTCGACGGCTTCGGCACCGACTGACGGACGCGCTCCTGCACCGAGGCCTTTGGTCAGACTCTTACCAGCACGAATCTTTACGGGCGCACCATTCGATGACAGCGCCTGCACGTCAGTATTTATGGCGATAAATTCCACGCCATGAATACCTTTGTTCACCATATTGTTGGTGGCATTTCCCCCGCCTCCGCCGACTCCGACGATACAGATTTTTGCTTCATCATTGGACGAGTCGTCGAATATGAAGCTCGAGCTAAACAAGTTTTCCATTATTGTCTCCAGTGTTACACATTAGTGGTTTAGTATTGAGCGTCTTTGAGCATATGACGTCAATACGATTTCAATATTTACAGTTCGTCAAACCATCCCTTCATCCTTGTTGCAATTCGAGCCACAAGATTTTCACCAGGCATTGATTCAGCCATGTGGCGGACTCCCGCTTCCGTACGGAATGGACTTCCACCCATTATTTCCGGTCGCAATGCATATAGAACGAGGCCGACTGCTGTCGAAAATTTAGGATTCGATACTTCCTCGACGAGGCCGCCGGAAAGGCCCATTGGTAGCCCAACTCGAGCGTCGACACCAAGCACTTCGGATGCGAGCTCCGCGGTACCGGGAATCATCGAGCCGCCTCCTGTAAGCACGACACCTGACGACAGATGCCGTCCATACCCGCTGCGCTTTATTTCAATAGCGGCTATTTCCAGGATCTCTTCGAGTCTCGGCTGGATGATCTGAGCAAGTGTGCTTCGGCCAATCGACTTCTCCGTCCGTCCGCCGATTCCGGGGATTGAGATGTTCTCGTCGCTGGTGATAACTTCTGCGAGAGCGACTCCATAGTCGCACTTAAGTCGTTCGGCTTGATCTCGCATCAAACCAAGTCCCTTTCGAATGTCGTCGGTGACCTTGTTGCCAGCTACCGCTACAACGGCAGTATGGCGGATAGTATTGTCTTCAAAAACGGCAATGTCCGTGGTACCACCGCCTATATCGATGAGCGCGACACCGACTTCCTTTTCATCCGAGTGCAAAACGGTAAAGGAAGAAGCGAGCGGCTCGAGCACAATGTCAGCAACTTCGTATCCGGCCTTCTCAACACATCGGTAAATATTTTTTGCGGCTGATACAAGCCCGGTAATGATATGTACGTTAGCTTCGAGCCGAACGCCGCTCATTCCAACCGGATCGGCGACGCCATCTTGCCCGTCCACAATGAACTCCTGCGGGATGACGTGCAGTATTTCCCTGTCCGCCGGCATAGCCACGTGCGTCGTGTCTTCGATCAGTCTTTCGACATCTCGGTGGCTGATCTCTTTGTCGCGACCCGAGATAGTGATGACCCCGCGACTCTGGAAACTCTGAACGTGGTCACCCGCAATGCCGACGACGACATTCTGAACTTCGACGCCAGCACCCCGCTCGGCTTCCCTGACTGCCTGCTGGACAGCGGCAACGGTCCGGTCGATGTTCACAACAACGCCGCGGTTCAATCCATCGGACGGTGCTCGACCAACGCCCAGAATATTTACGCGCTTCAGTTCGTCGACTGTAGCGACAATTGCACATACCTTGGTTGTACCTATATCAAGGCCAACAACAATCCGCTCATTCATGGCATCCGGTGTTGAGTATTCCATTTCCATTTCAATTTGTGTTCGTGGCAGGACCTATTCGGTCACTACCTGGCTGTCAAAACGAAGATCAATTTTCTTAATTGCCCGTTGGCTTCTGTCAGTAAGGATCTGCTCCCAGAATGCCTCAAGTACTTTAATACGCTCACCCAGCTTGTCTTTACCGAGTGTGACGGGTAACGATTCTCTTCCATTCACGGGCTTGGTATAGAGCGTGATATTCCCGTCTCTCTCAATAACAAATTCCGAGACCATCGGGTCGAGCCTCCTTCCCTCTCTGCCCATCACCTGTGCCAGTTGACAAAGACTCTTGCTGTCCACCTTTGACACGGGATGAAATTCGGGAATGGCACCGGAGACAAACGGTATGTCAAAGTTGTGCTCATCCGACATGGGCATCATATAACATTCACGGTCGATGTAGTGTGACGGTCGGCCCGATCGTCCGATCGCGGTAAGGATCGGCATGCGTTCGGAAACACTGATTTTCAATACACCGGTTGGCAGCCGATGAACGCGTGCATCGCGGACCCATGGGTGCCGCAGTACTCTATCTTTAACCATCTCTGGACTGATTTCGTACAGCGCATAACTTGTGTCTACTGCTGCCAATCGAACGATGTCATCGCTGGAAGCCTGTGAAAGGCCAACAACCTTCGTTGTCTTCAATTCAAGAGTACTTCTGTATTGCCAACCGACGATACCTGCACCTGCCGCAAACAGCAGAAGCACAAACGAGATCACACCGAACCGTTTGCCCGACCCTTCTGAAGAGTTGGAACGGAGTGTTGTTCGCCTTACTCGTTGTAAGTCTCCCATTGTCAGTTCAGTTTATTGTCAGATACACGTTGTGAAAATTCTTTGGCGGTCCGCCAGATATCTCCGGCTCCCATAAATATTATTCTGTCTCCCGACGCTGTCGATGTGGCTAGCAAGTCGCTTATCTCTGCAAGCTCTTGAACAAAGCGTACATTTTTGTGACCATTTTGCGTGGCCATGTCAGAGAGCAGTTTGCCTGTGACGCCGGCCATTGGTTGTTCACGCGCGCCATAGATTCCTGAGATTATTACCTGGTCGGCGTGTGTAAATGCCTTACCAAATTCGTTTTTAAGATCGACCGTCCTTGAATAGAGGTGAGGTTGAAATACGGCAACAATTCGATTCTCCGGCCAGCACCGGGCAGCCGCGTTCAGGGTTGCCGCTACTTCTGACGGATGGTGGGCATAGTCATTTACGACTATGACGTCGTCAGCCTCCGCCAAAACCTCGAATCTTCGCTGGACACCAGTGAACGACTTCAACGCTTGCCGAATGTCTGCAAAATCTATCTGCAGTTGCAGCCCAACGGCAACGGCAGCGAGTGCGTTAAGGACATTGTGTTGTCCCGGGAGTCGGAGTGTAACCGTTCCAAGATTCGTTCCATGCGCGACTACGTCAAATGTTGAATCCAGTCCTACCTGCTGAATATTTTCGCATCGAATGTCCGCATCTGCGTGCGAGCCATAGGTAACAACGCTTCTATCGATTCTGTCGATAACTTCACGTACGTTCGAGTCATCGATACACAGAATTGCTGTCCCAAAGAACGGCACCGAGTTGGTGTACTGGACGAAAGCGTTCTTGACATCATCCAGATCATCGTAAATATCAAGATGGTCTGCTTCAATGTTCGTTACGACCGCGATGGATGGTGTTAGACGCAGGAAGGTTCTGTCGTACTCGTCAGCTTCAATCACAATGATGTCGCCTTCGCCGACTAACGCATTCGACCCGAATTCTGCTACCTTGCCGCCGACAATAATTGTCGGGTCGAATCCACCGGCAGACACAACAAGACCAGTCAGTGTTGTGGTGGTTGTTTTACCGTGAGTACCTGCGATGCCAATACCAAACTTCATACGCATCAACTCACCAAGCATCTCAGCGCGTTTGATGAGTGGTATACGTTTTTCATCAGCTACCTTTGTCTCGACGTTGGTAGAAGGATCTACAGCTGAAGAGTAAACGACAACATCTGCATTCCCGACATTCGATGCTTCGTGTCCGATAAAGATTGTTGCACCCCGACTCGTTAGCAGTTGTGTCGTGTCAGAAGCAGCCATATCGGACCCGCTGACTATATATCCACGATTGAGGAGAACTAGAGCAATCGAGCTCATGCCAATACCACCGATCCCGACCATATGGATTCGGGTCATGGTACCAAATTGTGGTTGGCGCCTCGTGGGTTGCGGTATGTTCATATTATGCGGCATCGTTCAACTTCAACCGTTGGTCCGCAATCGTTAGGATCGACTCTGCAATCTGCGTTGCCGCGTTCGGGAATGCCCTTTCTTTCGCTCGATTTGACATCGCCAGTCGCTTGACTGAATCGATTAGCATTCCGTGAATCAGCGCCACCATTTCCGCTTCTAGCTCCACTTCTGGTAGCAGAATGGAGGCCCCCGCATCTGCCATGCTTCGCGCATTATATGTCTGGTGATCTTCGGCAACGTTGGGAGATGGCACCAGAATCGAAGGTGTCCCCGTGATTGCTACTTCACTGCAGGTAATTGCTCCCGCTCGGCAAAGTGCAATGTCTGCGATCGCATACGCGAGATCCATTCGGTCGACATACTTCAGTAGCGTTAATTGTGGGTGTTTCTCTACCGAAGCAGCAAGTGCCTCATAGTATCGATTTCCGGTCTGCCAGATAATGTGCAGGTCCTCTTTTTCAAGGAGCGCCACAAGATTCTTTTTCATAGCGCTATTTAGTGCGCCACTTCCTCCCGAGCCGCCGAAAACAAACAACACCATTTTGCCTTCGTCAATCCCGAAGTGCAGCCTTGCTTCTTTCTCGTCCCCATCCAGCAGGATTGATCGCGTCGGGTTCCCACTCAACTTGCAACTGGACCCTTTGAAACGATCACGTGCTTCAGGAAAGGCAATGTGTATCTCCGTGGCGTCACGCGACAGCAGCAGGTTGGTTTTACCAGGGAACGCATTCTGCTCCTGAATAACAATCGGCCTCTTTTTTAGCGCCGCTGCTTTAAGTACAGGGCCGGACACGTACCCACCGGTTCCAACAGCCACGGAGGGATCGAATCCTGAAATCAGTTCGAAACTTTGCTTCAAACCTTTCAACAGTTTGACGGGAAACGAGAGATTCTGCAGTGTCATCCGTCGTTGAAATCCACTTACGGTGACGGGGTGAATCTCGTATCCGGCGCGAGGTACGGCACTCCATTCGAGGCCCGTTGTTGTTCCAGCGAACGCCAGAACCGCGCGCGGATTGAGTTCACGGATGGCGTCGGCAATAGCGATAGCCGGATAGACATGACCGCCCGTTCCCCCACCAGCCAGAAGTATTCTAGGATTTTCGCTCATCTATCGGCTCCTTCCCGACTCCCTGGCAATGTTCAGGAGGATTCCGATCATGACACCATTGGCCAGCATGGAGGTACCTCCATACGACACGAATGGCATCGGCAAACCAGTGACGGGTAAGAGTCCGCTAGCAACACCAGCGTGGACAAATCCATACAGGGAAAGCATGCAGACCAGGCCGACTGCGAGAATGAGTCCCAACGGATCGGGGGCTCCACGAGCTATTCTCAACACGCCGCGGTAGAGCAAGATCATGTAAAGTCCGAGCAGACCGAACGCGCCGATGATTCCGTATTCTTCAGCTATTATGGCGAAGATAAAATCGTTGTATGGAGCGGGTAGAAAATCTCTTTGTATGCTCTTGCCCGGCCCTACTCCGGTAAGCCCACCCATAGCAAACGCTATTTGAGCTTGCTTGGCCTGATAACCTTCCGCTTGCGAGTCAAAGACTTCTTCTGCGGACGTGTGTGGAAATATCTTGACACCAAGATACGCCTCAACCCGGGCGGCGCGATTCGGCGAGGTCATGAGCAGGCCCGTTGCAAGCACAAGTCCTACCATTCCGAGCGCCGTAAGGTGCAGAACGCTCACGCGTCCTACAAAACACATGATTAGTGCCACGCACAAAACCATAGCCGAGGTAGAGAGGTCGTCGATGCCAATCAGAACAACCGTCAGCAACACCCAGGCTATGATCGGAATAAACGCATTGTTGAAGCCTTTGATGTATTCCTGTTTTCGGACAAGGAGAGTCGCGACGTAAAGAATGAGGGCTACCTTTGCCAGGTCAGATGGTTGAAACCCCAGTGTTCCGATTGCCAGCCAGCGGGAAGCACCACCAGTTGTGACACCGACAACCTGTACGGCAATCAACAACATCAAGCTAACTACAAGTGCTATTCTACTGTACCTTGCGAGGACTCGGTAACTAACCAAACTGAAAAGTCCCATCACACCAAGCGCAAGGAAGACTCGTACCAGGTGTTGAAACAGAAACCTCTCGGTGTTACCTCCGGATTTTGTTTCTGCGAGGAACGATATTGCACTATACACTGCGACAGTACCAAAGGCGGATAGTGCCAGAACGGTCCACACGATGTATTTGTCGGTCGTCTCATATGCTGATAACCATCGCGAGACGGCGGTCCTTGCTACGTTTACCATTCTTCTGTCAGGTGGTCCTCATCCCGTTTACAAGGTTTTTATAAACCTCGCCGCGTTGTTCATAATTGTCGAACATGTCAAAGGATGCGCAGGCCGGACTGAGCAAGACTACTTCTCCCGGTTCAGCCATAACTCTGGCGAATCGCACTGCATCTTCCATCTCTTCAACGTGTGTCACCGTTTCGACAAGGTCCCCGAGTTCATCTATCAGCTTGGGAGCACCTTCCCCGATAGCGATGAGGATCTTCACCTTGTCGCGTACGAGATCTGCAATCTCCGAATAGTCATTCCCCTTGTCGCGACCGCCCGCAATGAGAATGATTGGTTCGGAAAAGCTTTCCAGTGCGTACCAGACGGCGTTCACGTTCGTCGCTTTGGAATCGTTGTAGTATTGAACGCCATCGATGTCGGCTACGAATTCGAGCCTGTGTGGAACGCCTTCGAAGGTGCGGATGCTGTCGCGAATAATCTCGTTTCGCACATCCAGTACGCGGGCAGTGACAGCAGCTGCGAGCGTATTATACAGGTTGTGCCGACCTCGAAGGGCCGTATCACTGACGTGCATAAGTGATTCCTCTCTACTATTTATCCTGATTACTATACAATTATCCTTTACAAACCCGCCCTCCTCATCATGCGGCTGCAGGCCGAAGGCAAAGGGTCGAACGGCACCAATATTTGTCGCATTCTCTACACGTGTGCGTGTCTCTGTATCCTCTATATTGTAGACCACAAAGTCGCCACTTCCCTGGTTCTCCATGATCCGCAGCTTTGCTGCGGCATACTTGTTAAAGTTGTTCTCGTAGCGGTTAAGGTGATCGGGAGTGATGTTTAGCAACACACTCGTCACCGGCCGAAACGTATCGATGTGATCGAGCTGAAAACTTGATACCTCCAGAACAACAATTGCACTGGAGTCCGCTTCCTCGCAAAAGCTCGAGAACGGGACTCCAATGTTACCGCCGGCAAAAGTTCTTCTGCCGGACAGGTTGAAAGTGTGCGCAGCCAGACTGGTCGTTGTCGTCTTGCCATTCGACCCAGTTATGGCGACCACAGGGGCTGCGCAGTACCATGAGGCCGCTTCGATCTCTGAATAAACAGGTATCTGACGGTTCACGGCATCTTGTACTATACTTGCTGTCGAGGGTACTCCCGGACTCAGGACTAAAAAGTCTGCCTGGTCCAGCACGGCATCCGTGTGCCCTCGATCTTCAAAACGAATTTCTGTTTCCCCTAGAGTATTTTTTGTCTCATCGGATAGTGATTCCGAATCCGAGACGAAAACTTCAGCACCCTGGCGCTTCATGAGCGCCGCGACGGCAACGCCGCTTCGCTTGCCCCCGAGAACTCCTACTCGCTTACCGGAAATATTTTTTCGCGTGCTTGTCACTATCGGATTCGCAGGGTCAAGAGCGTTGCAATGACGGTTACAGCGGTCACGATCCAGAAGCGCACAACAATTTTTGTTTCCGGCATCCCCTTGACTTCAAAGTGGTGATGAAGCGGTGCCATCCTGAAGATCCGTTTCCCTTCTCCCGTTCGCTTGCGCGTATACTTGAAGTATGAAGTCTGCAGGATTACCGAAATGGATTCCATGAAGAACACGAGACAGAGGATTGGCAGGAGTAACTCTTTCTTTATCATCAGTGCCGTTGTGCCAACCGCAGCGCCGAGCGCTAACGATCCGGTATCGCCCATGAATACCGTGGCCGGATAACCGTTGTACCATAGAAATCCGATGCACGACGCAGCCATGGCAGCAACAAATACCGTTAATTCTCCAGCACCCGGCAGCGGCATCTCGTTTAGAAAACCGGATAGCACGGCATTTCCCGGGACGTAACAAAGAACCACCAGGCCCAGTGCAACAATCGCTGTGACACCCGCGGCCAACCCGTCCAATCCATCCGTCAAGTTCACCGCATTAGAGACGGCCGTGATGATGAAGACGCATACCGGGATGTAGATCAGCCATCCGAGGTCGACATCAAACCAGCCTTCCATGAAGTTGTAGTCCAACACAGTGTTCTTTAAGAACGGCAGCGTTGTCATGGAGTTAATCTCAGCGAACTGAGGATGGAAGTACAAGACGGTGCCTACCAAAATTCCGAGACTAATTTGACCAGTTAATTTTATGCGTGCTGGCAGCCCGGACTTGTCGCGAAGCACGGTCTTGATGTAGTCGTCGGCGAATCCAAAAGCGCCCATCCAGGCGGTGGCGAGCATTATCAGCCAGACGTAAACTTCATTGAGATCGCCCCAGAGTAGACAGGAACCTAAAAGACCCAGAAGGATGATGACACCGCCCATGGTCGGTGTACCTCGCTTATGTGAGTGGTCGATAAAACCCGCTGCCGTTCCTTCTCTGACTTCTTCGCCGAGTTGCTTGTCTCCGAGCCACCGAATTATGCGCCGTCCGATGAACAGCGTAATAATCATCGCAGAAATCGATGCAAGCGCAGCTCGAACGGTAATGAACCGAATGGCCTGAAAGCCAGGTGGTTCATACAGTTGTTCCAGAAAATCTATGAGGTAATAAAGCATCGATCTGGTTAGTGTATTATCGTTTCCATTCAGGTAGCAACATTAAAACTACTCTGAACGATTTCGGGGTCATCGCAATGGAGTCTTTCTGTACCGACAATCTGGTATTTCTCGTGTCCTTTTCCTGCGATCAGGATAATGTCACCTGCACTCGAATTTGCTGCGGCATGTTCGATGGCTTTACGCCTATCGACTATTGTCTCTACTTTTGACACTGTTTCAATTCCGGCGACGATGTCTTGCATAATTGCGTACGGATCTTCCGTTCTCGGATTATCTGATGTCACGATTACGTGATCCGAATTCCGTTCTGCGATCCGCCCCATTAGCGGACGTTTGGTTTTATCTCTGTCGCCGCCACATCCAAATACACACCAAACCGCACCTCCTCGGGTATTCATTAAGCGAATAGTTTGGAGTGCTTTCTCAAGAGCGTCCGGCGTATGTGCATAGTCGATGACGACCAATTTGTCGTCTACAGTCCAGATTGGTTCAAACCGCCCCGGGATCCGAGGTGCGTTCTGCAGATATTCGAAAACCTCTGATTCTTTCCGACCGGTTGCAGTTGCGATTGCGTAGGCACAGGCCAGGTTGTATGCGTTGAACTGACCTATTAGTTTGAAGTAACCGAGTCGACCGTTGATCCGAATTTCGAGACCATCGAATTTTTGTGAGACGATTTCAAACTGGACGTCTGCTCGCCGGTCGCTTCCAAAGGTGACGATGGTAGCCGCTGTGTCAGCGACAATTTTCATTCCATGCGAGTCATCAATGTTTGTTACAGCGCACGCACTCTCGCCGAGCCCATCGAATAATTTCTTTTTGGATTTGAAATAGTCATCGAAGGTGTGGTGGTAGTCGAGATGGTCCTGCGTAAGGTTTGTGAATGCCGCTGCGGCGAAATTCAGTCCATAAACTCGTTCCTGCTCGATTGCATGTGAAGACACTTCCATTGTACAGGCCGAACATCCGTCTTCAATCATCTCGCTCAATAGCGAGTGCAGTCGAAGAGGGCCCGGGGTTGTTTGGTCAGATATATAAGTTCGCACGCCAGTCGAACTCTCGACGGTCCCGATTATGCCCGTGCGGGTACCCGTATGTTCGAGAAGATTTTGAGTCAGGTAGATCGTCGATGTTTTTCCGTTGGTTCCGGTCGCGCCTATCAATTCAAGTTTTTCAGCGGGATGTCCGAACATCCTCGCGGCCAGAACCGCCTCTGCGATCCGCCCGTTAGCAACGTGCATCAAAGTGACATCGGAAGACGGCTTAAACAACATTTCTTCCGATGCCACTTCGTGCACGATGGCGATAGCTCCGTTTTTTACAGCCTTATCAATGAACAGGTGACCGTCGGACTGTTCACCGCGAATCGCAATGAACAAGTCATCAGGTCCAACGCTGCGACTATCATTCGTCACGGCGTTAATATTTTTATTGAGCGGTCCGGAGACTCCAGTCAGAGCACCCGCCTCTCTCAGTAATTCAATCAGTTCCGAAACAGCAATCATTGTAAGACCCGAAAACGCACTACTTGTGCGGGCGTTAGCGCACCGCGCGGATAGTAACATTTCCTGTCATATCACTCCCCGGCTCAGGAGATTGACTGACAATTGATCCATGTCCCTTTACTGTAACCTCTATTCCATTTGACATTAGCCAATTGGCAGCCTGTCTTACACTAAGCCCTGTCAGGTCTGGCATTTTCATCACCAGACTATCCGGTAGGTCTTCCGTCTTCAATCGAATTCGTGCATCGTAGTCTACGGTGGCGCCCGGCGCGGGCTGTTGCGATGTAATCATCGATGCTGGAAGAAACCTGGGCAGCTTTTCGGTCCGGAAGCCAGCAGCGTTGAGACGGGCTACAGCCACAACAGCTGGTTGGCCCTCAATGTCAGGGACAGAAATTTCAGGAATGGTAGCTTCGTCAGCCTGATTCAGGTCCGATGCAACACGGAAAAGCCTGGGCATCGTGTTTATCCATCTTTCAGCAATTCGCCCAAATACTGGTGCGGCAACTGCACCGCCGTATTCACTGCTCTTGGGCTCATCCATGACGAC
This sequence comes from uncultured Rhodothermales bacterium, assembly GCA_965367755.1. Classification (GTDB taxonomy): domain Bacteria; phylum Bacteroidota; class Rhodothermia; order Rhodothermales; family JABDKH01; genus JABDKO01. The sequence goes on along the minus strand of CBDUKH010000046.1, from coordinate 10,956 downwards.
GACCATGGCAACCTTCGGATCATCCGCCGGGAAGTAACCTGCGAATGATGCTCTTGTCGTACCTATTACATATGTACCGTTTACTACCTTGTTAGCCGTCCCTGTTTTTCCAGCTATTCGGACGCCCTCGACACCCGCATCTTTCGCAGTACCGTCGGTTACCACTTTCTCGAAGGCCGGGTTAAGACGCCTGGCAGTTGACGATTTAAATGCACGACGGACTGAGTCCTGACGAGCTGTCCAGGTCGTTCGTCCCAGGTTATCCTGTCGGGCTGCCACGATGTATGGCTGGACGAGCAATCCGTCGTTTGCCATAGCGGCGTATGCGGCAAGCAGCTGTATAGGAGTTACTTCTACTTCATATCCGATCGCCAGTCGAGAGCGCGTCGTCGCACTCCACTCACTTGGCTTTTTAAGGCGCCCACCAATCTCTCCCGGAAGGTCCAACCAGGTTGGCTGACCAAAGCCGAAATTCCGGGCATATTGATAGAGTTTACCTCCGTCTAGCTTTTCACTAACGCGGGCAAATGCTATGTTGCTCGATTTAGCGATCGCTTCCTCGAAGGAGATTGTACCGTAGCCGTGTGTGTCTCTTATAGACGCTCCGCCGACTACTGAAAATCCGTTACCCGTTTCGATAGAATCTGTAAGTTGAACCGCCCGTTGTTCGAGCGCCGCAACTGCGGACACCAGCTTGAACGTCGACCCTGGCTCGATCCGATCGGTGATGGCGTGATTCCGTCGAGCGAATTCTGAGAACGCAGCTGGCCGATTGGGGTCGAATGTTGGTACATTGGCAATACCCAGAATTTCTCCGGTCTTCGGGTTCATGGCTATAGCCGAACCCCACCGGGCACCGCTTTCTTCTACTCCCCGGGCAAGCTCCTCTTCCAGAATGGATTGATGAACGAGGTCAATTGTGAGGATAAGATTTTCACCCTGGACTGGTCGAACAAGTGCACCACCAGCCACCGCCTGCCGTTCGCCGGTTCGATCTCGTTTTAACGCAATACGACCGGGAGTACCTTGAAGAAAGTCGTTGTATTGTAATTCAAGTCCGGCGATTCCCGTGTTGTCGGCACTTACATATCCTAGTACGTGGGCGAGAGACTTCCCATAGTTGTACGTCCTTGAGAATTTCGGCTCAAGAATAACACCATCCAGATTCCAGGATTCAATGGCTTCGTTCTGGGTTTCAGAAATGCTTGTGAGTAGAGTGACATATTGTCGACTGGAACGGTTTTGAACTTTGGATCGAAAATATGAAGCCGGGCGCCCTGTCAGTTTTTGGAGACCGGAATAGAACTCTTCGGCTCGGGCCTTGAAGTCCGGCATCGTAGGATCGACCGACAGCACGTATCTCGCACTGTTGGAGGCGAGTGTTCTGCCATTGGAGTCAAGTATAGACCCCCGGAATGCTTCGATCTTCTGGAAGGAGTGTGCCTGCTTTTCACCTTGCGCGCGCAGAGATTTCCCGTCGTTCAGGTGGATCGAAATTACCTGAAACGCGACAAGGGCAGGCAGGAGGCTGAGCAACGTCAGCACCACGTACATGCGGGCATATATTTGATCCTTCGGCTTCAGCATCAGTCTACTATCACATCATCTCCGAAGGCAAACCCTTCTTTCAATCCAAGGGCACGTGCGCGCCGATGTATGGTCTCGGGACCGGTTAGTTTGTCGTAGCTCCCTTTTACTCGGTTGTATTTCAGGTGTAGTCGTGTGTTTTCGCTACGCATTTCCTGAACTGTCGTCAGCAACTGTTGCGTTGCATGAACGTGGCCTACATAGATGGTGAAACCGGCGGCCAGCGCTACGATCAACAATGCCATTTTCGCTGTAGATACTGTTTCCAGAAACAGGTTTGAACGAGGACGCTTCTTGAGTCGTCGGTTCTGGCGATGTTCAAGCTCTTTCCACGAGGGTAACGCGCCGTGGTCACTGGCGCCTCTGCGCCTGAACGATTTCGTAGTCGTTTTTTCTTCGACGGCGGATGAAGTTGACCGCGCCATCGACTTTCGCTGATTACTGGTAGTCCGCGCTTTACGCGACGATCCATGATCCGGGATGCGGACCATGGATTTATTTCTTGTCTGTCGCGATTTTGACTTGGCAATCGGCATCGTAACGGCGGATGTTGTTACTGTCCAGGGTGGGTATTATTCGGGAAGCTTTCTTGCGGGAGGTTTCCACGGTTTTCTGATAGCCTTAACCGCGTGTCGTCCAGGGACCTCCCACATGGACTCAACAATATTTTCGAGCAACGCGGGGGCTATTTCCAGCTGCGCAGCTTCCCATAGAAACATCGTTTCTATTTCGCGATCGGATTTGGATTCTACCGGGTACCCGATAGAGGCCAGCCACTGAATCGTCTGTTGCTTTAGTGTTATTCCATTCACGGCATTATGTGGGTTGTCGAAGATTCGTGGCTTCGCGTCCGCACTGCTGCTCGCAGTCGAACACTTCGTGCTCTCGGGTTAGCCTTGATTTCTTCGTCATTTGCGGTAACAGGCCTGTTCGTAATGGGTCGCCAGGGTGCAATGACATTGCCGTAGAAGTCCTTCTCAAGTACACCATCAAAATTTCCTGCGCGGAAATATCTTTTTGCCATTCGGTCCTCCAATGAGTGATAACTCATGGCGACACATCGGCCCTCGTCTTTTACCAATACGGTAGCGGCAGGCAGTGCATTCTCAATTGCCGCTAACTCGTCGTTCACCTGGACACGTAGCGCTTGAAAAACGCGCGCTAACGCCTTACCCGCTCGCGGACCTTTGATTAGCGAACGAATAATATGTGCGAGGGCCGATGTATCTGCCACAGGCCGATTCCGAATGATGTCCTTGGCGATCCTGTAGGCCATCGGTTCTTCTCCATACCTACGCAACACGCGTGTCAGGTCGGACTGGGACCATGTATTCACGATCGTGTCGGCTGTCAACTCCGTGTCAACCCCCATTCGCATGTCCAGCTTTCCGGTTTCGCGGTGGGAAAAACCCCGGCCCGGTTGGTCCAATTGATGAGACGAAACTCCGAAGTCGAGTAAAACACCATCGATTTGTTTCAGGCCTTCGTCAGAGGCAACTTGTTCTATCTCTGAAAAATTAGCCTGAACAATGCGCAGGCGGCCAGCATCGATTTCCGATGCAAGCCGAGTGGATGCTGTTTTGATGGCTTCCGGATCTCGATCGATCCCAACGACTAGCGCTTGGGGGGCGAGTGTGTCAAGGAGCGCGTGTGTATGACCCCCGCCCCCTAGCGTACAGTCGATATAGGTTCCTTCCGGATCCGTAATCAAAACTTCTACAACAGTATTGCAAAGAACGGGCGCATGGTAGTCGGTGGCATATTTAAGTGGGTCCACCGATTTGCTTGCTTTACTCCCCGGACTATCGCCAGGGAATGGTTCGGTCATCGCCTGATTCCCATTACTCGTTCGGCAAGCGTTTCATAATCTTCCTCTTGACTGTCGAGATAGCTCTGGAAGCTCGCCGGATTCCAGATCTCGATATAGTCGAGAGCACCAATTACAAGTGCTTTCTCATCTATCCCTGCCAGTTCCAATAGAGGCTTTGGGATCCCGATTCTTCCCTGACCGTCAAGGGTGACCTCATCGGCCCACATCAATACGCCTCGGAAAAAATCTCTCGTCTCCTTGTTGTAAGCGTTCAAGCCGCGCATCTCCCGCTCTTTTACCAACCACTGGTCCTGGGGGTAAAGAAAAATGCATTTCTCAAATCCTCTCGTGATGGTGAATGTGCCCTTGGCCTCTGGCGTCAGAACATTCCGCATCTTCGCCGGGATCGCCAGGCGACCCTTGCTGTCTACAGAATACTCGGCTTGTCCCTTGAACCCGGCCATTGAACATCACTAACTTCCATCAACGATTACGGTGGGAATGACATGGGACTATGCCCCACATTTCCCCACCAAGGAGTGTAAAGTACATCTTTCTACTTGAATGTCAACCCTGTGCACTCGCTAAATCTTTATCAAATTATATATAGACAGTGTGTGCAACATATGTCTACATACTCTCAGCGCCCTGTGGTGAACTGTGTGGAAGAATTTCGCGAAGCGTCAAATCGCCCGCGAATTGTTTTGTGATTGAGGGAAAACCGCGACCCAGCCACCTGTGTTATATTGACGTCTCCGTCGAATCCTCGTAATCGAAAATGATGCTTCACAAACTGTCGGCGCTTTTCCCGGGCCTCGTTTGCTTAGTCATAATCCTTGCCTCAGGCTGCCAGCTGTCTGAATCCCAGACCCCGGCAGCCCAGGCCCCGAGCTCAGTTCCGGGAAGCTCGGAAGGTGTGACTCATGAGCCGAACTTGACGGTTGGGCCCGACTCGACCGTTTATTTATCGTGGATAGAGGAGATTTCTGACGCGGACTCGCATGCCCTTAAATTTTCACGACTTGAATCAGGTGGCTGGTCCAATGCAAAAACGATTGCCTCTGGTGATAACTGGTTTGTCAACTGGGCTGATGTACCATCGCTCTTCGTAGCAACTGAGTCGGACATGACTGCACATTGGCTGGAGAAGAATGGTGCATCAAAGTATGCTTATGGAGTTCGCATATCGCGAAGTACCGACGGCGGATCTAGCTGGTCCGATCCGGCCTGGTTGCATGAGGATCAATCTGCATCGGAGCACGGCTTTGCTACATTTGCCCGAACGGATGACGCTACGGTTGCTGCCTGGCTGGATGGCCGGAAATATGGAAAGGGAATCAACGAAATGACGCTAATCGCTCGCGAAATTTCTTCTGACGGATCAATGTCCGACGAAGTCATTTTGGACGAGCTCGTCTGCGACTGCTGTCCCGTTTCGTCAGCTTCGTCGGATCGAGGTGAGATCCTGGTTGCTTACCGCAATCGCACTGAAGATGAGATAAGAGATATCAGTACGGTTTATTTCGACGGTCAAGAATGGCACGACCCGAGGATCGTTCACGACGATGGGTGGCACATAGCAGGCTGCCCCGTCAACGGACCTGCAGTCTCTATCAAAGACGATCAAGCTGCAGTTGCCTGGTTCACAGTTGCGAACGACTCTGCTCGCGTTTATCTCGCGACCGGTTCGGTTTCGGGCTCGGAATTTTCTGACCCCAATCGTATAGATCAGGGTAAACCTGTTGGCCGTGTCGCCGTCAGTCACCTTCCGGACGGTTCAACACTAGTATTGTGGATGGAAAACGCTGAAGCCGATGGAGAAGCACTCATCCTTGCCCGCCGAGTAAACAAAGGGCAGGCGTCCGAAGCTGTTGTTGTTGCGGAAACGTCCAGTTCGCGAGGAAGTGGCTTCCCGAAGATGGCCTACACTGGAAAGGAAGTTGTTTTCGCATGGACCCAAACATCCGATACCAGGAAAGTTGTCACTAAAGTCATGTCACCTGATCTTTTCCGATAGATCATTCCTTCATGCGACTACTTGAAAGGTATTATCAAAAACGCGGCCGCGACGTTCCATATTACGCCAGGTATTCCCTGTTGAAAATCATCTGGATACCAATCAGGAAGACACTGAACGTAGTCGTGATTCCTAATATTCCATTCAACTCATGGAGAATTGGTCTGTACCGGATTCTGGGCTACAGGATCGGTAGCGGCGTTTTTGTCGGGATGAAATGCTACCTCGACGATACCGAACCAGCGAGCATGTCCGTGGGAGATAACGTCATAATATCCTACGGCTGCTATTTTGCCTTGCACGGAAAGGGACAACATCGATCGAGTATAGTAATTGAAGATGGTGCGTATGTTGGCATGAGAGCGAACGTGATAGCGGGCGAAGATGGTCTGATCATTGGTGCTGGCAGCACCGTTGGTGCCGGCAGCCTTGTTAATAAAAACGTCGCGGCGCTTTCGACAGTAGCCGGCAACCCCGCGCGCCTGTTGAGTTGACGAAAACGTCGGAGTCCGCAGGTTGAGACTTACGAAGACTATTGACATCAAATAACAAGCTTCCGTGACTGACAGCAAAATCAAAAGGAAAGCAAGACGTAACCGCTTCTGTATTTTCGCCGGTTCAAACCCGGGTGCTAATCCAGCCTACTCGTCAGCAGCTGTTGCACTTGTCCAGCAGATTGCACTTCGCGAAGGGTCAATTGTATTCGGTGGCGGAAAAGTCGGTCTAATGGGAATACTTGCTGACGAAGCAGTCAGACTGGGAGCCAAGGTAACTGGAGTGATCCCTGAAGGACTGGTTGTTCGGGAAGTTGCACATAGTGGAATTGACGAACAAATAGTGGTGTCGACCATGCATGAACGGAAAGCTGTCATGGCTTCACGATCCGATGCGTTCATTGCGTTGCCGGGCGGCCTCGGTACACTCGAAGAACTATTTGAAGCTTTGACATGGGCACAATTAGGCATACACGACAAGCCATGCTGTCTACTAAATGTTGATGGCTACTATGACGACCTTCTGTCATTCTTGAATCACAGTAACAAGGAGGGATTTATTCATAGCAAGCACAGTGCCCTACTCATTGTCGAAAGTAGTCCTGCAACTCTACTCGACCGCATTGATTCGTTTGCTCCGCCGGATGTCCATGCGTGGATGGACTCGTTGGAGATGTAAGTATCATAGAGAACTCCATAAGCCACCTCGCGATACAGTCACACGGTGGCGTTCTTTTGAAGATGTTCTGGCCGGACGTAATCAAACACAAAGAAGTGGATCGATTTTTCTACATTGAATTGATAGCAATCAATCTGAAGATACTCCGATGACAACCGTACTAAGAGCATCCGGTTTAGCGACACTCGCTCTCATCATAATAGCCTGTGGCTCCAGCGTTGGGGCTCAACCACATCCTGAAGATGACGTAAGTGCCGTTCTCGACTCCCTGCACAGCAAGGCTTCCCAGGCTGACTTCGCTGGCTACTTTGATTTGTACGCGGACGATGCAATTTTCCTGGGCACCGATGCTACTGAACGATGGAATGTGACTGACTTCAAGGCTTATACCAAGCCACACTTTGATCGGGGTAATGGTTGGACGTATACTCCGATTCAGCGACATATCTATATCTCTGAAGATGGATCAACCGCCTGGTTTGATGAGTCGCTTGACAATGCGAGCCTCGGTTTGACACGCGGATCAGGTGCATTGATTAAGTCGGGAGAATCATGGAAAGTCGTGCAATACAATCTTACTATTCCCATCCCAAACGAATTAGCTCGTGAAGTCGTTGACAAGATCAGGTCATTGGAACAGTAGCACGCTTCTTGTGCTGACAATATCTTTGCTGGGAATTGCGTGTGCTGATCGGTCCGGTAGTGAACCGATCGAATACACTGTATTTTCGGAGACCACCGTTGGTGGTTCAATGCAGGACGTCAACCATCGCGTCGCAACGGTTAGTGGCTTGCTGCAGCCCGAAGCGGTACGCTACGACGCAGACACAGACATGTACTTTGTGTCGCACTTCAACGGGTCTGGATCAGCACGCGACAGCAACGGCTTCATCACCCGGATTCATGCGGGCACCGGAGAAGTTACACCGCGTTTTGCCGTCGGTGAATCCGCTGCCCTTCATGCACCTCGAGGAATGTATATCGTTGAAGATATACTGTGGGTAGCTGACGTCGATGGCATTCATGGATTCGACAAACACACCGGAGCCCAGACTGAATTCGTTGACTTTTCCGGCCTTGAGCACGGCTTTCTAAACGACGTTGCAGCCGACGCGGACGGAAACCTCTACGTGACAGACACAGGTGGTCGAACCGTGTTTGTTATCCAGGCTGGAGCCCCGAGCATTCTCGTCGAGGATCTTATTAATCCGAACGGGATTACGTTTGACGATGCGAGCGCGTCTCTGATTCTCGCGCCGTGGGACGAAGGTGAGACCATTACATCTATTGCGCTCAGCACCGATTCGGTGACGGTGTTCCATCGGCAGTCGGGCTCGAAGATTGATGGGATTGAGCTCTTCGAGGGGCAACTCATTTTTGCGATGCAGTCCGACTCGACCGTCCAAATCTTTTCCGAGGCTGGAGGTTCGAAGTATATCAAAACCCGGGGCAAGCCGGCAGATATCGCTATTGACACGCGGAGGCGACGAGTTGCGGTGCCCTATATTGCTCTGGGGCAGGTCGATATCTGGGACCTCCCATCGGTTGACGGAGCTGACTCCAGCAACTAGGCTTCTGAGGAAGCGCCGAACAGGTCAGGCATCGCGGGCGGAATGGCATTTTCCAATTCAAGAAGACGCTGTTTTCTCCAGAGTCCTCCTCCGTACCCGGTAAGCGTACCATCCGATCCGATTACACGATGGCAGGGTATTATGATCGCGATTCTATTTGCTCCGTTAGCGCGGGCCACGGCGCGGACTGCTCCCGGATTACCGAGATTGTTAGCGAGATCCTGGTAACTCCGGGTCTCGCCGTACGGAATTTTCAACAGGTCATCCCATACGGCCTGTTGGAACTCCGTGCCAGGATAATTTAACGGGACGTCGAACTGGTTCCTTTCACCCAGGAAGTATTCATCGAGTTCTCCTTCCAGCTGATCGATAAGGTCGTTCGAGCCAGGAACGACAGCACATTCGAATCGGCGTTGAACAGTCTTCAACTGCGTGGCAAGCATTCGTCTATCACAAAATTCCAGCAGGCAAATACCGTTTTCATCTGCACCGGCAAGCAAGAGTCCCAGTGGAGATGTCAGGCGACAGATTTTAATTATGCGTGTACTCTGGTGATTCCCGGGACTGACACCGGTAATGTTTTTGAATGCGTCCGCAAACCCGCTAATAGATTCGAATCCCAGGTCGTACGCTGTCTGGGTAGATGGTTTTCCTTCTTTTAATTTTCCGAGAGCATAGCCAATTCGAACTGCACGACTGTAGGCCAGGAAGGTCATGCCATGGTTGCTTTGAAACCAGCGTCTGACTCGCTCCGGTTGAAGACCTCTTTCCCGAAGGTCCTGGTCTGTCCAGCGACGAGGGGGGTCTTCCAGGACGACCTGCATGAGGCTTGCAAACTCTGGAGGGGCTGTGCCGGCCGGGTTCATTGGCAGGCATTTCTTACAGGGACGAAACCCAGCGATGAGTGCCTCAGATGGTGTAGCAAAAAACGTAAGGTTCTCTTCTTTCGGAGTTTTCGCCGGGCAGCCTGGACGGCAGAAAATCCCGGTGGACTTAACGCCGGTAATAAAAACGCCTTCGAACGTCTCGTCGCGTTCGCGAACGGCTTCAAGCATCGTATCTCGGGAAGGGAGAAGAACGTGTGTTTTCATGACATCATTTTATGCTATTTACAGCGCATTATCTACCGATTTTTGGGCATCGTATTTCACTGGGGGGGAGAGTTGCATGGTTGCATGAAATGATTTGCCACTAGTTAAGTAGCGCTATTCTCGCCGTTTAGGCTGAATTTTCCAGATATGGCTTACTAACTCATCAAAATTGCCGATACGGAAGACGTGACATAAAAGATGGTTTATGTGCGACAAAAACACTTTCCAACCCAACACTACAAGCAACCATGCAAACGACTACAAATTTTGGCTTGCGCATCCTAAGTGCAGCCTTACTATTAGCCCTCGTGACTCCCGTTGTGTACGGCCAGTCCTGGGATGAAACTACTGATGGCGGCGGCGACGCAGGCGATGTAGTAGCGACGGCTCAGGGAATTAATGTAAATGGTACCCTGACGACAATCTCTGGTTCGTTGACAGACAATGACGTCGACATGTACCGAATCATTATCACTACGGGAGCATCTTTTTCAGCGACTACTGTGAATAATTCAGATTTCGACTCGGTCTTGTCTCTCGTCGATGAGAATGGTAATGCTGTCTATCTTAACGATGACGACCCAATTGCTGTTAGCTTTGAGTCAACACTTCCTGCAGGTGATGCCAACAGCCCGTCTACAAATGGAGATGTCTACTACGTGATAATCCACGGGTATGACAATCATCCACAGGATGCGAGTGGCAATGCCATTTTCACTTACGACGGACTTTCTGGCTTCGAAACAGTCCACGGTCCCAGTGCGACTCCGGGACCTGTTGCGCAATATCAGAATGATGCTACGGGAGAAAATGGGAATTACACGATTACTCTGACTTCTGCAGAAGGAGATCCGACACTACCTGTCGAGTTAGCGTCCTTCACTGCAGTTCTTTCTGGAACTGATGTTGTACTTGGATGGAAGACATTGAGTGAGCAGAACAATCTTGGCTATGACGTTGAAGTCATGAGTCCGGGCCAGAGCACTTTCCGCGCTATTGGTTTTGTTGACGGTCATGGCACGACAACGGAAGCTCAGAATTATTCATACCGTGCGACTGGTTTGGAGTTTGGAAAGAATACTTTCCGCCTGAAGCAGGTTGATCTCGATGGTAGTTTCGCATACAGCAGCAGTGTTGAAATCGACGTTGAACTCCCAACTGAGTTCATCATGGAAGCAGCATATCCGAACCCATTCAATCCTCGAGCCACGTTTGAGTTTGCGGTACAGGATCAGCAGCAGGTTCGCGCATCACTCTACAACATGATCGGCCAGGAAGTAGCTGAGTTGTTCAGTGGAGTAGTTGAAGCTAACGACATGCAGGCTGTAAGCATTGACGGAGCTGGACTGCCCAGTGGCATCTACATTGTTCGGGTAGCTGGTGAGAAGTTCGAAGCTACGCAGACAATTTCGTTGCTCAAGTAGTTTAACTATCTGATTGACGCAGAAGAGATTGAAAGGTCGTCGCCCGGAGGGCGGCGACCTTTTCATTTTTTAGCCGTAACGGGTTGGCCCGGGTCCTGTTATCGCCCAGACACGTTGACGATATCGCGAGATGATTTTGCTAGACAGTTTCCTAGAGTTTTTCCTAGGAAGTTTCTAGCTTTTTTTCATTAAACACCTGACTCCAAAACCTGTTAACTTGCTACTGGGGAGGAGGAGTGGTGGCCCCCACGCGATTTTGGAGAACACGGCAAGTTGTGTACGG
>CBDUKH010000045.1:0-26280 GCA_965367755.1 uncultured Rhodothermales bacterium | reverse complement strand
GGGCTGGAATGTAGAAGATAAAGGGCTTTTTGGTGCACCAGAGATCACCGTCGTCGTGGGAGAAGAGTATCACGCAAGCCTGCGAAAGGCCCTGTCGATGGTTGGGTTCGGAAGAGAGCGAGTAACGAAAGTCCCTGTGGACGACCAGGGATGCCTCCGTGCAGATGCCATGCCTGATGTAGATGACATGACCATCGTGTGCCTGCAGGCTGGAAATGTCAACACCGGAGGATTTGATCCGCTCAGCGATATTATACCAATAGCCAGGGAGGCGAGGGCGTGGGTCCACGTAGATGCCGCTTTCGGTTTGTGGGCGAGAGCATCGCCGCAACTACGACACGTGACCGATGGTATAGAGCAGGCAGATTCAGTAGCAACAGATGCACACAAATGGCTAAATGTACCATATGATAGTGGATTGATTTTCGTGAGAGATCGTGACGCGATTGTTCGCACCATGTCCGCGTCGGCGTCATATCTGATTGAAAGCGATCGAAGGGAGAACTTCCACTATAGTCCTGAAATGTCACGCCGAGCGAGAGGGGTAGAAGTGTGGGCAGCACTTTTGTCACTGGGAAAGGACGGAGTACGTGAGCTAGTCGAGCGTAATTGTCGACAGGCAAGGAGTTTTGCCGAGCAGTTGGAGAAAGCAGGTTTCGAGATCCTGAACGATGTCGTCCTGAATCAGGTACTCGTATCGTTTGGGGATTCGTCGAGGACGACGCGCGTGATCCGCGAAGTGCAGAATGATGGGACGCTGTGGGTCGGCGGTACCGTATGGCAGGGGACCACTGCTATGCGTATCAGCGTTTCGTCATGGGCGACGACAGACGACGATATTACAATGAGCGTTGAGGCAATTGTTCGTATAGCCCGGTCGGTTTCGAGCCAGACTATAACTGGATGACATAGGTAAGCTTGGCAACGCCAACTCGGTTGTTCAGACTGGCGTTTCTGAAATCAGATTGATCCTCATCTCCAGAGAAATCGTAACTCGTGTTAAGCACGACAAAGAGGTCGGCTCCGGGTGAATGGATCCAGTCGATTCTAATATTCGCCTGCAGATCGTTGGAGAAGTTGTCGTATTGTATCAGTGCCTTGGCGAACAGTTTTCGACTTTGAGCGGCGTTGATATTTACTTGGAACGTTGTTGCATCAAACTGGCCACCTGCTACCGGTATGTCGAACATTGTATGGTTGATGTTGGCAGACAGGTTTAGATATTTGCCCGTTCGAAGTCCAATTCCACCACGAATAATCTGTCGATTTCCTCCAAAGTATTGTGCGAACCTAACACCGCCGTTTACGGAAAGAAAGCGACTACCATTAGTGCGAGCACCGAATTCGACTGAGTTGGAATTATATTCTCCGGGAGCGATAGCCGCGTCTCTTAAGTTGAACGTCTCTTCCAGCTTTTCGTATGTCCGATTCAGTTCAATATCAAATCCATCATTGGAGACGAAGGAAAAGTTGGAATATGCGAATAACGATGATGATTGTTTCTCATTGTCCTGTCCATCAGTAACCGAGCCACCGGTAGTCACAAACATCGACCGCAAAAGGCCATCGCTACCGAACTGGGGATTGTAACTGACATCGCTTGCATATCTCTTCATGTCCCGTCGTCGTACGAACCCGAGAGCTGGATTGAAGTGTTTGCCAACATTCTGGTAACTGCCGTCGAATCGAAAATCCGCATTACGTAGCGTCAGGTCCGCTGAACCGGCGATGTCTGAATTCAGGTTGTCGTCATCAAATACCGAAGTAAACCAGGCATATACTCTACTGTCACCCCAGAATCTACTCGACGCGTCGAATCCCAGCGACCGGTTATAGTCATCGCCCTGTTCAAGGTTGGTGAATATGGTACCCACCGTCGTCCGGGGCAGGACGTCTGCGCGTATCCGTGCAACGGCATTGTTCGCAGCGGACAGACCGAGCTCGTCGTTCTTTCTGGTTTGTATGTCCAATACGCCGACTGACAATTTTCCGACCTGTCCAGTGAGGCGGGCACCGGCAAGGATGTCGTTGTCAATACCAATTCTCCTGGAAAAGAAAGTTTCCGTTGATTGTGCATCACCAAACTGAAAGAGGCCCGATCGTTCCAGGAAAAACTCTCTCTTCTCTGGAAAGAACAGATTAAATCTAGTCAGATCGAGTTGCACAACATCAGACTCTACCTGAGCGAAGTCCGTATTGATCGTGAGGTCGAGGGTAAGGTTAGAGGTGATCCCGTATTTGATATCTACGCCGGCATCTCTTGTAAAATCTGATTCTGTTGCTGTAGGACCAGTTCGGAATTCCTGGACACCTGAAATGATGTATGGCTTGATTTCGACATTGTGTCCGCGTTCGATATCCTTTAGTCCCTTGAGGCTGGCATACTGCGAGACCTGAAAAATCCCGGCGTTGTATCGCCTCGGAATAAACGGCCACATTGACCGTTCGGACGTGCGGTTGAGGAATCGCATGACGGCAATTCCCATCTCCGGTTCATTCTCCTTACTGAATCGGATTGTTCTAAACGGGATAGCATATTCGAGCGCCCAGCCTTGCTCGTCAATTCGTCCTTCACTTCTAAAGATGCCGTCCCATTGCCAGGCATTCGGAGGGAAGCTTTCGTCTGTTACAAGGGCGTCATCTTGTGTGCCTAAAACGTTGGTTTCGAAAACGTAGGCATTGCGGTCGTCATTGTATGTATCGAGCATGAGCCAGACCATATCGTCGTTTCCGTTCGGACCTCCGCGCTCGAGGTTTCGTGCTCGAATTTTGTCGGGCTCGGTATCATAAAATCTGAAAGCGAAGTATAGATTCTTTTCGTCGTAGGCAATCCACATAGCAGACTTCTGGCTGGGAAGCTGTCCTTCATCGGGTGTAAGCTGGCGGAAATCCTGAACGGGTACGGCTATCTGCCAGATTTCATCGTCGAGGATGCCGTCAATGCGCGGAGCCGAGGCTGCGTACACGGCATGTATTTCATTGTTTGCACCAATTTGAATGGGCCGGTCTGAAGTCTGACCAAACGCAGGAAGGCTGCCGATGGCAGCAACGAGAAAGAAAATGGCGAATCGGGACATTCGGGGGCAGCTATTTGAGGGGTCTAGGTACCATACGGGAGCAAAATTAATTTGGATGCACAGCCGAGCGATCGACTACGGAAACTAATATATGCGGGGAGGTCACCATCGACAGGATTCCCGGAATGCGTAGCGTGGAGAGAAGATAACGACAAACATCCTGGTGTTGAATTCTTCTGGCCTGGCGGTACCCGATGAACTGACTAATTCAGTGGGAGGATGCGAGGAAGCATTACCGTAAAGACACTGCCCTTCGATTTTTCACTCTCCACAAAAATAGATCCACCCATTAGGTCGGTAAGTTGTTTCGTCAGTGTTAACCCGAGGCCATTACCTTCGAAGCCTCTGTCGAGTCCAGACGATTCCTGCCGGAATTCTTCGAACAGCAAAGGCTGAAAATCTGGATCGATGCCGATGCCGGTATCGGATACGATAAGTTTGACGAGTTTCGTTTCAGATTCTACTCGTACAGAAACGGAACCGTTCTCCGTAAACTTTAGGGCGTTGCCCACAAGGTTCATCACGATCCGTCCAAGAGCAGCACGATCAAGCGATACGGGGATGTTTATTACATCAGATTCGAACTTCAGCGTAAGACCCGAAATATGGGCCTGGCGTTGAAAGAAGTCAGTGGCCTCCCTCACTTCAGTAACGAAATTGAATGGTTCAGCCTTCAAAACTCGATTTTGGCTTTCAAGTTGGGCCAGTTCCAGAACAGAATTAATTGTCTGCATCAAGCGTCTCCCACCATCGGAAATGAATTTTATAAACTCGGTGATTGACTCATCTTCATATCGCTCCTGAGACATCAGGTCGGCGGTCGCAATTATGTTGGTAAGCGGCGTCCGGATTTCATGACTCATGTTCGACAGGAAAATATCTTTGAGTCTGTTCATTTCTTCTGCCTTCTCTCGAGCCGCAATCAGTTCCGTCTGGAATCGCCGTTGATCGGTTACGTCCCGCGCTACAGAAAATATTTGACCACGATTCCCACGTCGCGACATCCACTCAAGCCAACGATAGGACCCGTCAATACATTGATACCTATTTTCGAAGTGACCGGTTATTCCACCTTCATCGAGAATTGCCATTCGCCTTTCGGTGGCGGGCACATCGTCCGGATGGAGATAGTCATAAAACGGTTTGGCCAGGATCTCTGCTTCTTCCCACCCAAGGGTCTCGACCACAGCCGGATTAATTCGGATATACTCTCCAGAGCTATTTGATATACACATCAGGTCGGGACTGAGCGTAAAGAAACTATCGAGTTCTTCCTGGGTCTCTCGCAGTTTGGTGATATCCCTACAGGTATAGAGGAAATTACCGCCCTCGATAGATACCCGTTTTACAGTGATGAGCAGATTGTGGATCTGCCCGTGCTTGTCTGTAATATCTCGTTCGATATTTGATAATTCGCCAAAGGCTAGCAGCTCTTCCTGGTTGAACAGGTTGTCTCCAATCAGCTCGCTGATGTTTCGAATATCACTTAGTTCGTGCCGTTGAAAACCGAATATGACTTCCGCGTTCGGACAAACAAATACCAGTTTTCCACTATAGTCAGTGATGAAGACAGCGTCGGAAATATTTTCGAGGGTTACGCGATAGACTTCCAGCTCGCTCGTGCGGAGGTCGACTTTTTCTTCCAGTTCGTGAGCGTGGAGGTGTAGTCGCTTCTCCATCGGTCTAAATATGAATAGACCGACTGCCGCGAGAAAAATCATTGACGCGGTCATTCCTCCAATTCCCCAGAGATACGACACGAAGATCTTGTGTTCTTGGTCTACTTGAATGTGGTTGGTGATCCTGTCCAGATCGGCAAGTAGATGGTTGGCGTTTTCGTTGATTGCCGTGGCCCGAGTTACGGCTACACGAGGATCGGTGGTTTCGGCGAGGGTTTCAGCGTTCTCGACGAACTCGCGGAGTCTCTCATCTACATTGAGAGGCTGGTCAAAAAACATTCGCTGCACCTGATCGGAATGGATCGACTTGACGAGTTCGATATGATTCCTGTACATGGCGTCTGCAGCGACGATCAATTGTCGCTTTTTCTCGTCATCGTTCTCAAAATCGCCTAGCAGATAATCGTGTGCGAGGTGGTTTATTTGCGAACAAAGCAGACGTTGCTTTCCGCTGATGTTGATTATGCCGGCGTCGGAACGACTAGCCACCGGGTTGCTCGAAAAGAAAACATTCCCCGCCAGGTTCAAGACCAACAGAACCCCCGCCGTCAATAAGAATTGATTCGTCATGCTCGCGCACTACACTAACGTGCGTTTTTCGATATTGGCATTGATTGAGGGCGGGAGACCCTGAAGAAACAGTATCGGGCAGAATCAACCTTAATTAACGATGCACTACGAGTTTGTAATAAATATGCTTACATCGGCAGAATTGCCCATCAAGGCATATTTTGTAGACTTCGTTGTACAAGTCAATTTTCCGCATTGTTTAGGAAGCGCTTACCAGAGCGTTTCCGGTCTGTGGTGGGCAGATATTATCATGGAACAAGACGTTTCTAAATGAAGGCGACAGTCATTCGGTTCGGATTGATAGCGGTTGCCCTGCTGGCACTTTTCCAGTTGAGTAAGTACACGCTGCTGTTTTCGCAGATTGAGGCTGAATTGTGGATTGCAGCTTTTGCACTGTTATTTATTTCAATGGGAATTGTACTGGGTCGCCACATCCTGCGTCCGACACTTCGAGCCCCATTAGACCAGTTAGAGATTGATCATGAGAGGGTTGAGTCCTTAGGGATCACGGTCCGTGAGTATGAGGTCCTGGAACAGATAGCAAAGGGCTTATCTAACCGGGAGATTGCGGCCAAGCTGTTTTTGTCGGAGAGTACTGTGAAAACTCACGTCTCGAATTTGTTCGTAAAACTGGATTCGAAACGACGGACTGAGGCGGTTCGGCGAGCTCAGGAGCTGAAGATTATCTAGGTCAAGAATCGCGCGGGGGCCTCCAAACCTCCTCCCCGGTGACAACTTACTGTCAAACGAGCGCTCTGCGCCAATGCCTTTTTGCTAGAAACTTCCTAGGAAAAATCCTAGGAAAAATCCTGGCCAACAAAGCGATACCGATTTAACATCTGAAATGCTCAATTGACCTCAATCTTAAGTACCATATCCACCCGCCATGCTTGATTGGTACGAAAGTATGAGAATAAAAATCGTAAATATCCGTTGTTTCTGCCATCGTACAAATGACAGCAATCCGCAGGTATAATCATGATCAAGACAGTGCTCAAATACGGAGGAATATCCGGGATCATTCTCGTTGCCACGTTCTCGGTGACACTTTTTCTTCTCGAAAGTGGAGAGACTCCAGACTATGCCCTTGGCGAGGTATTAGGATACATCACTATGATCCTGTCACTTTCGGTGGTCTATCTCGGTATCAAGAATTATCGCGACGATGCCCTTCAAGGTTCAATTTCATTTCGTCAGGCTCTGGCTGTCGGACTACTCATTTCTGCCTTCGCAAGTCTTGTCTTCACCGCGGTTGATACAATCTATATCACACTAATCAATCCGGACTTCTTTACCGACTATATGGCGTGGGAAATAGAATCTATGAAAGCTGATGGTGCTTCTCCCGTAGAACTGGCCGCATACACTGACCAGTACAAAATCTTTACCGGTCCATGGGGAGGGGTGGTCAATGCACTCGTGATGTTCATGACCGTCTTTTTGATCGGGATGATCATCACACTGGTTTCCGCCGGAATACTCGTGCGAAAGACCGGTCGCTAAGTGATCACTTACGTATCACTTCGTAAAGATGAGCCCCCCGGCCGACATAGAGGTTGCCGGTCTCTGTCTCGACAAGGCTATCCCAATATCCTTCATGGACATCAATGACTTGTATGGAATCCAGCCTTGACGATGTACGGAAAAAGCGTTCCTCGGTGACACCATAAACCCACCCGTCATGCGAGACGACTAACTGTTTAATCTCTTCCGGCGTGGCTCTCTTTGTGGCTTCAACCGAATCTTCCACGACGTTATAAATAAATAGCACAGAATCAGCCGCACCGATCAGAGCGTTTTCATTCAACCAATCGAGTCCCCAGATTTCATAGGCGCCCAGGACAACGGACCGCTGTAGTACCTTGACATTTTGTTGAGTGTCCCATTTGAACAACTGTGCCTCACCTTTTGCCGGCCGCGCGCCAAGCCCACCACGTACGCTCGTCGTGCCATATATGTAGCGATCTTCGTCGGATGCAAGGGCGTAAACGGACTGCTGGTCAACGACATTCCGATGTGAAGTAATACTGCCGGTTACGGGATCAAGAACGGTTAGTGATCCCCCCAACATCCCATAAGCCGGCTTGGTTGCGAAATAGATCCGGCCGTCGGGGCCAGCTACACCGTCTGGTACGCGGTCCTGGTCGCTTCCTGCAGTCCCGAGGTACTTTGGATTACCCGACGAATCAGATGCCATACGCCACGGCATTTCCGGATCATAAACGGAAAATCGAGCCTTCGTATAGTGACCGATGTACACTTTTCCATTGTAGGTAACAAGATTGTCAATTTGTCCCGAGAATTCTACTGAGCGCCCGGGTGCGAATATCGAATCGGCATCCGGCAGATACTGAAAGAATCCCTGATTGATATACGTTCCGCCCACAACAGTCGCATCCGGACCCTCTGCAATTGCATGCACCAACATACCATCACCTTGAAAATCACCTTGTCTCTGCAACTCAGTTTCTCCAGTATCCATGTTGTAAATCGTGTAAAGGCCCAGTCGTGTACGAGTGAACAAATAGTTGTCTCCAGCTAATCCGATGGGGTGCCCTATATCACCAACTGATTTGAACGAATCCGATTCAAAATTATAGCTCATCAATAAATCCGAATCGGAGTCTCCGAAATAAATCTCATCGCTGTAAACAAAAAGTGACTTGTAGTTATGCGGCCAGACGCGACCTTCAGGGATTGTCACTTCGCGAATCAGATCTCCTGAATTAGCGTCGAGAAAAAGAAACTGCGACGGCGAATCGACAAGGGCGACGATCATGTTGCCCATCCGCGTTGAATGACTCACCCAGGACCGGTCTGCATATTCTGCAGGAAGGAATTCACGAGTTTCACCAGTTTCGAGATCATATTCCTTGAACGAAACTTCTGTCCCGAAAGACAAAAACAACCGACCCTCGAACTCGGAGTTAATATGTCGCAGGTAATATTCGCCAGGAGGATCGTCGGTTTGCGGGCCGAGGTTTTCTATCTGACCCGTTTTCAAATCCAATCGCATCAACGCACCTTCAGGCCAGGTACCGATATAGTATTTACCGTCGCTGCCTCGATCGATACTAAACACGAATTCCAGCCTCTCTCCTGAGGGGCGAGGCAACTGAAAGCCCTGGGGACCGTCCATGCCGGGCCTCCAGCGAAAAATCTGTCCTTTCAAATAGGTGCCGATAAAGACGTCGTCACCAATTTTAGATATTGCCCGCGCGCCGTCAGAATCCGGCATGCGAATATACGATGTCGTCCCCGTCGACGGCTGAAAGACTACGGCAAGAGCATCTTTCTCCTGTGCCGTAGTTTGGACGATTCGTGCATCAATGCCAGCCTCGGGATCAAGTACAATGGCATTGATCAGTTCGAGTTGGCGATTACCTGGACCCAAGTCGCGTAAATATATGCCGTCGACCAGGGTTGCTTCGCTCGCTCGCTTGTTCTCAACGGTTCGCGAATCGCTGCAAGACGCGACACTCATCGCTGCGAGAAGGAGTAAGAAAAACCGCTGCATGTACGCCACTCTATTAAATTGTTTCGGTAAAACATGATACGACACGCCGTAATACTATCGTTAATTATGTTCTCGTTCCACTGCTGGTCCGCGGTATGAATTCCAGTCAAGAAGTCATCTTTCAAACTCCATCGAACGACTCAATATCGTAGCTTCCAAACGTACCCAATCAATGACGACTAGATGAAACGAGTTTTCAGTATCACCCTTCTGATAATGGCGCCGCAAATAGCTTTTGCTCAGTACACCGTGGATCATGATTACGCTCCACCCTATTGGCTGACCCCGACAAATTTTGTTGATGACTGGCAAAAATCCCTCGTAGATCCGAATGGTCAATTTGCGTACGATTTTGGACCAGGGCCATACGTCCGACCCAAAACAACTGTCAGCATTTTCGTTAATTCGGATGACAGTCGTGCAACCAACCAGGGACTCCTTAACGCAAATGTGCCGATAGTTCTTACGACACACGATTCTGAAAAATACACTCTCGACCTGGTTTCGTTTTCACTGGTGCCGGATAATGACGCACCTCTGACCGGTACTTCCCCCGACAGTCAATTCGTGCAAACAAATGGTCTGGTCGGTTCAGTTGCATGGGCTCCGGCACTACCTGACGTGGACCCTGCGTTTCGAAGCGTTACATGGGGTACTGGTCGATCGATCAACTATCGAATTCGGGTAACCGCAGGTTCGTCGAAAAGAATTGCATTAGGCTTCAACGATGTCTACAGAAGCGGAAAGATCTCTCGTGCAATGGATCTGTCCGTTGATGGCGCACCGACTAGAACGGTTGATCTGCTGAAGACAGGTAAACAGGGAGAACCACAGGTATTCTTCTTCGATGCCAGGGATGTCGATGAAGATGGCTGGATTAATATCGACATTGGCGGGGCCAGAGAAGCACTCGACCCGAATACCTTCGTCAATGGAATCTGGGTGTTCGAATCCGGATCCAAAATATCATCGGAAGAAGTTATTAGTGGAGCGGCATCGGCGTCTGCCGAACTTCGCATCAATTGTGGTAGCCTTGAAAACGAACCGCCTCGAGTTCGACGGGATGTAATCCGGGCCCATCGAGAAGGAACTGGTTCACTTCAGGTTGAGATAAAATCTATTCGACCACTACGAGTAGATTCACTAACCGGCTCAGTATTTTTTGGTGACTTACCATTTGTGCAAACCAGTCCGGCTTTTCAATCGTCCACGGAGGGTGAGCAGGGAATAACACTTCACTTTCCGGAAGAAATCGCGGCAGTTGACGTATTGATAACTAATTCTACCCCTGCGGCCGGGCCATCATCGTTTCCAAACCTGGACCAGGAGCAGAGTCGTACGGTTGCCTACTGGCAGACGGCACCTATCCCGACAGGAAGACTGACGGTTCCAGACAAAAAAGTTCAGGAAATGCTTGATGCGAGTATCCGCACCCTGTACCAGATCAGGGATGTGGTCGACGGACATGCTCAATTTCAACCAGGACCAAGTGTATATCGCGGCCTGTGGTATGTAGACGGTGCGTGGGCTGTAGAAGCGGCTCTGT
Organism: uncultured Rhodothermales bacterium; assembly: GCA_965367755.1. GTDB lineage: Bacteria > Bacteroidota > Rhodothermia > Rhodothermales > JABDKH01 > JABDKO01. Next base: position 15,891 of record CBDUKH010000045.1, on the reverse strand, counting down.
TTGCCGGAGATGAAGAGGCCGCTCGAGAAACCATCGCTGCGCTCATCTCGCATCAGGATTCAACCGGACGCGCGGGCGTAATTAGGCCGGCACTGCTACACCGGGAGACGGCACACCTCATTTACATCATTTGTAGGTACGCCAGGTTCACGCAAGATTGGGAATGGCTCGAAGAGAATTGGCAGTATGTAGTCAAGGGTATGGAGCATATGATAGAGCTTCGTCAGCGGGCATCGAAAGACCCGTCCGCTCCGTACTTCGGATTGATGCCACCGGGGCTAACAGATGGTGGGATCGGTGGCATTGGCTCCACGTATGGTTCTACCTACTGGGGTCTTATCGGCGTTGCTGAAGTTGTAAAAACAGCCAAACAACGATCGAAGCCTGAGGCATCAAAGTGGGAGGCGGAATACCTCGATTTCCTTGCGGCATTCGAGAGGGCCCGGCAGCGAGACGAACGCCTGGACGCGAAGGGAAATACTTTTCTTCCAATTAAGATGGATTACAATCCGACGACAGATTTACCCCAGCGTGGTCAGTGGGGTCCAATACATTCGTTGTACGCCGGCGAATTTCTCGACCCGGAATCTGCCCTTGTTCAGGGTACGATGCAAATGTTGGAGGACAATGTGCAGGAAGACCATGTTGTTAGCCTTGGCTGGTTGACGGGTGGTATCTGGCCAATCTTTGAAGCGCATCGGGCAATAGCATACAACTATCTTGGCCAACCAGACGATGCTGAAAGACTTCTGTATTCGTTTGCGAACCATTCATCACCAACTTATGTATGGGTCGAAGAACAGATGCTGAAAGGGCGAGGGACGAGGGCGACCGGCGACGTCCCGCATACGATGGGGAATGTTCAAGCCGTGCGACTCCTTCGATACCTGCTCATGATGGAGAAGCGGGGCAACCTCGAACTACTGAGCGGTTTACCCCTGAGCTGGCTCCAACCCGGAGCAAGGCTCGAGGCCCTTTCGATGCCGACATTTTTTGGGCCCGTCTCGTTGAGAATGTCAGTCAATTCCGAAGGTACTCACGGTTCGCTATGGGTAGAGACGCCCGACACGCCACTCGACGCTGATGTGACGCTTTTTCTAGGCAGACTGAAAGAAAGTGGATTCGAATTTTCAGGTGAGGGGATAGAACTTCCGGACGTAGTGCCTCTTGACTGGGGTAGCATCACTACGATCGACTTTAAGAAAGAATAAAAGTCTTGGAGGACAGGATGACGGCCGGACTGCAGCTTACTAGCTCTGAAGTAGCGACCGTGGAGGTCAGACTCCACCTGCTTGTCAGCAGAGAATCCGCCTGGTCACGAAACGAATAATTACGTCGCCGACAAATTCGCAGCATCCAGCAGCATTCGCCGTGCGTCGACGACGTTTACTTCTGCTGAGAGTCCTGTAAGCATCGAGAAGAATCCGACCACGAGTCGATTCACAAACACGAAATGTGGTGATCCCACCGGACCGCGGTTCTTGAATGCGTCTTTTCCGGTGAGGGTTGGAATAAGTTTGCGGAAGCTCTCCAAAATAGTCCCGTCGGAAAAGTCGAACGTATCTGCTTGATAAGGTGCGACCAGAATATCAGTGGTTTTCTTGAGGACGTCCATAAGGAAAGCCTGTTGTTCTTCCGTTTGTGAGTCCGTAAGGAATTCCAGTTCACGATACATCGCCATAGTAAGCTCGTGATCATTTTGTAGTCGAGCGACGAACAGGCGAAGGAGGTCATCCCTGAATTTTTCCGGGAAACGCTTTACGCAACCAAAATCGAGTATTCCAATTTTTCCATCATCACGAAAAAGAAAATTACCCGGGTGTGCGTCGGCGTGTACGGCCAGGTGGGGACTAACGATCTGGGTATGGGCAAAATCAAAAAGTTGTTGGGCGAAGTGATTTCGTTGATTCTGATTCGGATTAGTCGCCATGTACGCGTCCAGGTGGAGGCCGTCCACAAACGTCATCGTTAACACGCCGGTGTTCGTCAGTTCGGGAATCCACCGTGGAGTGACAAACTTATTGCCTTCATATAGTCCCGCGAAAAACTCGATGTTTTTACCTTCGAGCATATAGTCGACTTCCTCGCGCAAACGAGCACCCATCTCATCGACATAGGCGTCGACGACACCTGCACCCATAATTCGATTTGCAATTCCCTTGATCATCGCGAGGTCGGCATCGATACTTTCGCGCACATTAGGGTACTGTACCTTCACTGCTACCGTCGTGCCGTCTTCCAGTGTCGCCTTGTGCACTTGTCCCAGTGATGCCGCTGCGACGGCTTTTAAGTCGAACCATGTAAAAATATCTTCAGGATAACTCCCCAGATTCGCTTTGATGATCTTGCGAACAAGGGCAGAATTCATTGGAGGTACCTGATACTGCGCCTGAGAAAGTGTTGCTGCAAATTCTTCGGGCAGAAAACCGGTTTCAAGGCTCATGCCCTGAGCCATTTTCAAAGCGGTGCCCCGGAGTTTCGTTAGCTGCTTGAAGAGATCCTGTGCGTTCCGCCGATTGAGTTGTTGTTTAGCTTGACCTTTAGAGTCACCGCCAACGGATCTTCGCGCGAGATACCGCGCATAGTTAGACCCCATTTTGATTCCCGCCGAAGCGGCAACCTGCCCACGCTTTAGCCTGGACGAAGGGAATTGTGAAGCGCCATCGTCAACGTTATCCTCAGCCATATTTCTCTCGTGATCAGGCGCCTTCAGCTTCTTCCTCCGTGTCAAACCACTGTTTGAAAAAAGGCCAGTTTTTGAGCGGGAGGTATCCGGATTCTATAGAGTAGCGGACCAGATCCACTGTTCGATCGGGGATAGGACTGGAGAAAATCTCGCTCCAGAGATTGACACTCCGATCTATTAATGCAACAGATCTGACTTTGTCTTTTGAATCATCTTTAATCCAGGCCCCAATCAACTGTACGATCCACTCAGCAATAACGAATCTCCACGGCTTGTTATCGAATAACACTTTTGAAACGCCGGATACATCGTTACTCTCAAGAAGAGTGGACAGTTCAGATCTCAAACTCGACTGAAACGGTGAGAAATATCCTGCAGCGGCAACTTCAAACGTTTCCGACACGAAATCCATGTGTGGAGTAAAAACATCTAGCAGGATGAAAATGAATGAAGCAATACGTTCTTCTACTCGCATCTCTTGCCAGTCTGGCAGGGACTCGCACTGAGCAGTAGCCTCGCCGGCAAAATGAGTAAAACATTTTGAATAAGCGTCAGCGAGACTATCGTACCGCTCGTAGAACTCTTCTTCTTTGCATCCAGCCTTGGTGCAGATATCACTGACAGAATTCTCAGGGTCAAATGAGTCTAGAATGGCGAGCAAGATATTTGAGGATATATCGTCCATTTTTCCGTCTACGGAACGAGTGTCACAAGGTTCTGTCGGAATGCGAATGTACCGGCCAGCAAGCGTCTCGAATCATGATTTAAGATTCTGAAAAGATAGACTGATACCGATTATAGGTCTGACCCTCCCACGTCCAGGTAAGGACCTCGTCAGCCGTTAGGCGAATAGATCACAAAACCGTATTCCTGACATTAAGGAGTACACAAATCTTTAGTTCTAGATATGAAAGTAGTAGCTTTGTTTTCAGGGCGTGGATCCCGTAAATGCCAGGTCGAAACAAATAGAACAGTCCCATCACGGAAAATCGCAGTAGCGAAAATATTTACAGCCACGCTTCTGTTGATGATGATTCAACAGGTTAGCTTCGGGCAGGCAAATAAGATCTACTGGACTGACTTTGGTCTCACGAAAATTCAGCGAGCCGATATCGATGGCAGTAACGTCGAAGATCTGCTGAGCTCATTAACTATTCAGCCGTTTGAGATTGACGTAGATGACGTCAACGGTAAACTTTATTGGACGGAAACTCTCTTAGCTCGAATCCAGCGATCTGATCTGGATGGCAGCAAAGTCGAGACGATTGTTTCGACAGGGATAGTTACTCCACGAGGGCTCGCTCTCGACGCTGTAAACGGGAAAGTCTATTGGACAGATTGGGGAACGTTTAAAATTCAACGATGCGACCTTGATGGCTCCAATGTGGAAGACTTGCTGACGTTTGGGATTACCTCGGTACCACGCGGCATCGTCCTTGACGTAGCCGGTGGAAAGATGTACTGGACAGATGCAGGTTTGAAGATGATACGCAGGGCGAACCTTGACGGAACAAGCGTGGAAGATCTGATTACGACCGGACTCAACACAACGGTCGGAATCGACCTCGACACCGTGGCAGGGAAGTTGTACTGGACGGATCTATTAACGGCGACAATCCACCGGGCGAACCTTGATGGGTCGAGTGCAGAAACGGTTGTATCGACTGGACTTTTAAATCCATCATATATCGAGGTCGATGCAACACTGGGGAAATTATTCTGGACAGATTTCGGAACTACCTGGGTGCAGACCTCAAACCTTGATGGTTCATCGGTACAAAATGTCGTAACCGCTGGTCTGACGATTCCAACAGGTATTGCGCTCAGTTCCAGCGCAGCCCTACCGGTGGAGTTGACGTCATTTGAAGCTATTCAGGATAACGATGACGTGATTCTAAAATGGACTACAGCTTCTGAAACTAATTCTGCAGGTTTCGATGTGCAGTTCGAAGAAGGAAGCTCGTGGATAACGGACAGTTTTGTGGCTGGTGCAGGAACGACGTCGCGGAGTACGAGCTACGAATATCGAGTTTCGAATGTGCGTACCGGAAAAAATAGATTCCGACTTCGGCAAGTTGACGTCGATGGGACGTATGACTACAGTTCCGTCGTTGAAGTGTTTGTCGATCTTCCCGGGAAAGTGTTTGTTACCGAGGCATATCCGAATCCCTTTAGTTCTTCTGCGACCATGAGCCTCGGTGTTTCGACAAGCCAGTTCGTTCGCGTCGTTATGTACGACATCAGCGGACGAGAGGTGGCTGTGCCATTCGCCGGACATCTCGAAGCCGATCGTGTTGTCGATATTCAAATAGATTCCAGAGGCCTACCGGCAGGTGTTTACATGATCCATGTAGACGGCGAGTCGGTAAAAGAAACACGGCGCGTCGTCCTCGTGCGTTAGAGACGCTCTTCGACGGCAAGAATCAGATATAGTGAACAGCCCGAGTGACTTCGTCACCCGGGCTGTTTCAGTTCCTTGTCGGCTACGCCAAAGGTACATCCCTCGTGACTGTCGACTGCTTCTGCTGTGCAGATGGTCGTTCCATCGAGAGTCGGGTTCTCTAGTTGAAGCCCTCTCCTGAAATAACCGGTCGTGTATCCTGATTCGCAACTTGCCACGCCGTTGCAAAAATCAACCTCGAGATACGCGTCATCCGTTCATACTCAATCTTATCCGCTTCGTCGTCTACGCCATGGTAGTCCGCATGCGTTCCTGTAAAGAAAAAGATGAACGGAATGGAGTGCTTTCCAAAATTCCAGTGATCGGAACGGCGATAAAATTGATTCGGATCATCTTTTGAATTGAACCGCTCATCGAGCTCAAGAGAAGTTCCAGTCACTTCGTTGGCTTTCATGTTGATGTCATGCAGCTCCTGGGAAATAAGGTTCGATCCGATAATGTAAACATAGTTCTCGCTACCACTCGGATGAGTAGGATCGAAACGTCCGATCATATCGATATTCAGGTTCGTGACAATGTTCTCGACCGGTACCAGCGGGTCCATGTCGGCAAAATATTGCGACCCCAAAAGACCCTTTTCTTCTCCCGTCACGTTGAGGAATAATATTGAACGACGCGGTCCGAAGCCGTCAGCCTTGGCATCCATAAATGCTTCAGCCATTTCCAGTGTGGCAACAGTTCCAGAGCCGTCATCATCAGCGCCATTATTTATCTGGTCACCTTCTGCGTTAGCATCAATGCCGATGTGATCGTAATGCGAAGAGATAACCACAACCTCATCCTTTAACTGTGGATCCGATCCTTCGATAAACGCCGCCACGTTTTCACTCGGACTCGGAGCTGATTCCATCTCCAAACTTCCAGAAATTGTAGCTCCGGCTACTTCAAAAACTTCCGGTTTGAGTGATTTGTCAATTGCCTGCTTAACCTTCTTTACATCACGACCCCCTACACTCAGAATACGGTTAGCGAGTTTTTCGCTGATTACATAGATCGGAGGGAAGGGACGGCCACCGGAAGTCTCGGAAAGCGAAAGGCTCCCGGTCTCGGTTAGTATCGCTTCAGCTCGCTCCATTGACTTGGCTTTGACATCTTCTCCTTTTGGCCCCATGTCCGCGACCATCATAACGCCAGCGGGCATACCCAACTGAAGTAATCCGCGCAGCTTATTATTAGGGGACGACGTCCAGGATGAAGGCTTGCCATCTTCTGTTTTTAGAAGACTCGTTGAATCGGTCGAGAGTGGCTCCGCGCCAAGAATGATCACCCACTTCCCGGCAATGTCAATATTTTTTTCCTGCAAGGCAGCAAAGTCATTGTAGCCAAGCGCATCGTCGCCAATTCCGTATCCAGCAAAAACAACTGGACCTTCAGATTTCGGCAGGCTGCCGAATACGAGGTATGCATCACCATCAACTTTGTCCTGTCCGTACGAGGTTGTCGATAAAACTTCGTCACCTTTCATGACGTGTATCTTTGCAGTTTTAAGTTTCTGCGTGTAGAGCGGGACAGTCTGGAAGTACGCTTCTGGAGAGTAAGAGTCTCTGTCGGCAGCAGTTCCCATTGGCTTCAGGCCTATCTTCCGATATTGTCCGGCCAGATAGGTCGCGGCAAGCTTCTGGCCGCGTGTTGACGTCTCTCGTCCCTCAAAGTAGTCCGACGAGAAGACGTACAGGTATGATGCCAGATCATCGGCGGTGATCGTCTCCTGATATTTCTTTACGAGATCAGGATTGGAGAACGTGGTAGGAGTATTTCCCATCGCCTCGGGTACGGCCGTACCGTCAGTAGATTGGGCGGAAACACTCGACGTTGCGAATAGCAACAGTAGCAGCGTAGGTAGTGATAGTCGAAGCATCAGTTGTTCGATCCTCTGTTTAGTAAAAATGACGATAATCCGGGGAGGCTATCCATTCGCATACGTCGTCAGATACGGCAGAGATTCATTGCGATCCGTGTTCTAGCCGTCAGACACGCGTTTTGCCCTTCAAAAACCCACGAAAGAATCAATCTGTGCAAAAGCAGACACAAACTTTACAAAACTGAGACGCCGAAACGCAAACAGGCGAGGCAGCATACACTACCTCGCCTGCCGGCCAATTGAATCGAGTGTTGTTAATTTGCAACGTGTACGGAGAATTGCACATCGTGGCAGAGCCCTTCATTGGGTTGTCCCGGATCACAGCCGCCATTGAACGTAGTAATCTGTTCTCTGACGAGTCCAGGGATCGCCTCGCCGTGACTACGCAATACCAGGTGGATTTCCGCGGTGGTAGGGTTGTCGAGTCCGTCTCCAAAGATTGACGTAGAATCGTCTCCCCGCGCCAGGATCCCGCGGAAGTTTTTATGACCCCACTCTGAAGCAACCGCACCGTCTGCGGCGCCAAGTATTGTCACTTCCGGTTCATTTGCGCCTCCTTCCATGGCGTCGACCACGTCGTCTTCGCCACACACAGGAGTCGAAGAAATGTCGGCAGGGTCAGGGCTGCATTTTGATGGTTGATCGAAAACTACCCACCAGAGTGTGTACGTATGTCGAGCTATCAAATCAGAAGCAGAGTACGAAACAGCAATGTTGTCGATGCTTCGCTTCACAATTGAGTATCCAACTTCTGCGAGATCGTCGAACGAGTAAACCGTACTTCGAGTCGAAGCATCGCTTTCTCCACCACCTTGCTTTGCAAGTTCTGAATTAGCGATAATGGTATTAGTGTTGTCGTCAGTGAGAGAATGACTGTCACAGCCGATAAGGGCCAGCGCGACAATGAAAGAAAAAGTGGAAAGACAAATTCCAAATATCCCAGCTCCTCCACGAACTGGTTTCCTGTAGTAGTACATGACTAAATCGATAAGTGTTTTGGTGATTGGGTGACGCGGACATTAGTCCACTCACATCAAGAGACGCGAGATGCGGAGAGATCACCAAGTCGGGCAGAAAAAAGGCCGGTACAGCGGGATTTCAGGGGGAAAGGTTCGTCGAGGTACGTCTGAGATTTCAGCGATGCATCACAACGGCTGTCCAAGATTCTCCATCCTGAACCCCATTTTCTCAAGTTGAGTTGCGAGAGATTCTTTCTGCAGCGTGTTCAGTGGCACGAGCGGCGGGCGAACTCGACTCCAGCCGTCATCACCCGAAAACCGAGCGGTCGCCGCTTTGAGTGCCGGAATCATGGGAAATTGAGTAAATACTTCTCGCAACCTGTTTAGTGATTCTTGCTTCTGGTCGGCGCCTTCGTTCCGCCAGTTTCGATAGAGGTCGACTATCGCAGCAGGGTTGACATTCGCCGTTGCCGAAATGCAACCGGCGCCACCTGCTTCCATATTTTGAAGCAAGAAAGATTCGCTGCCTACGAAGATCTGGAAATCATCCCACCCCGTATTGTGCATTGCCCTGGTGTTGTGCCAATCGCCAGAACTGTCTTTGATGCCGACGATTGTTGTCGGGTAGGATTTTTTTAGTCGGTCAATCAATTCCAACGACAGAGTGATATTGGCCACTGGAGGAATATTGTACAGATATATGTTTAAATCATTCGACCCGACCCGTTCGATGACTTCGGAGAAACTGGCATACAGTCCGTCGTCGGATACTCCTTTGTAGTAGAAGGGTGGAAGCATCAGCGTCCCTCCACAACCAAGTTTCGTAGCGTGGGCAGTCAGCCGAACGGTGTCGCTGAGCGCACAACAACCTGTGCCGGGCATGAGCCTGATCGGGTCGATGCCCGCATCGACCAGGGAATCCAGTAAGGCAATCTTTTCATCCACCGAAAGTGAGTTGCCTTCGCTGTTGGTCCCGAACACGGCAAGTCCGACATTTTGAGATAAAAGCCAGCGGCAGTGCTCAACCAGACGGCCTGCATCTGGCTCGAGCGATGTGTCAAATGGCGTGATCACTGGCGTCAATACGCCACTAAATCGATACGAGGAGACCATAGAGCATGCTGTTAGCGTTGTAGGGACCGCTATTTGTCGACGGGCGAACCATATGATTTCAGTAGGCTGGTATAGATGATTCCAATTCGCTTGGCCGACTTATGGAACGAATCGATCAGGAAGTTCTCGATATAGTAGTCGCCCCAAAAAATGAGTTTTAAAAAGTTAGCAGGCATCAACAAGAGAGGCATCGCAATAGCAACAACAGCCGTAAACAGGAGATACCCTGGGACGTTGCTAACTTTATCTCCAACAACCTGGTCGCGGCCTTTGATGTAAGAACGGCGAAAGTACCAATCAGGACTCAACTTGTATTTGGCGACAAGATGTTCGATCTGGATTTCCGGATCGTATGCAATCGGATAACCTTTGCTGCGTATGCGCATCTGCAATTCTGTCTCATCCCAATATCCAATTTGCGCACCGATCATACCGACGTGCGGGTTGAATCCCTGCATTTCCCGAAGTAGATCTTTGTGCATGCAAAGGACTCCGCCGCTCACAGTTTCATCACCAGTTAGCTCCGTGATCTGTTCGTACTTGCGTTTGTTTGAACCGTACTCGTCTCTAAACCATCGAGGACGTCCATAATGGTACCACGGAAAGTAGACGCCACCAAAAATTTTGTATGGCTGGTTTTCCGTCATCCAGATGACACGTGAAAAAGTAGTATCTCTAACTTTGGCGTCGTCGTCGAGATAGAAAATCCAATCGGATGCCGCTTCGACGTATGCACGGTTGCGGGCATTACTATGGCCCTGCACGCTCTCTTCGACGCGACGAAGAATCGGAATGCGATCCTGAAATGACGCAACAACGTCCGCCGTGTCATCGGTTGAGTTATTGTCGACGACCAGAATTTCTATTTCATCGAGCATATCGCGCGCATCTACTATAGACTGCAGACAATGTCTAAGAATGTCCGCACGGTTGTAGGTGCAGATTGCTACGGTAAGTTTTACTGTCTGGCTCATGCGGATTTACGGGGTGAGTCCCAATTTCTGCTTCAGCCAATATCGAATATTCTTGTTTTCCTTCGTCGTGTTGCCACGGAAATTTCCATCGAGGACTCGAGGTCCCTCGTACCCGACAAAATCCAGTAGCTCTGCCCGTCCTGACGTGGAATTAAGAACAGTCATCGGAAATATTCGAAAGGCATCGGGTCGGAGAGAGGCGAGGCGCGTAGCTTCTTCATGATACATGTCCCAGTAGAGACCGATTGCCTTTGCTTTATCTACCTCATCAAACTTCGGGAAAGTTTTGTCCCACGTAGCGTCCCGACGAAATCCCTTGCCTTGATGATCATACCAGAAATGACGATTGTCAGACGTTTTTTCTAGAAAGCTCCGGACAACGCCATCACGCTCCCGTTCAAAACAAACAAAGTGAGCGTTCGGGTAGGCTTTCCAGATGGTCTCCACGTAAGGAAGAAAATAGTAACCAGTATCGCCAAAGAATTTGCTGTCAGCGGACAGCGATTCCAGTTCGGCCAGCCACGAAGTGACGTGTTCGTCATCATCATACCAGGAGATCAGCTCGCGCCGGGACTCAAGCGCACCCTCGTGCAGGATCATCGCGTCTGGTTGCTCATTGAGAAATTTGCTCAGCGAAACAGTTCCGCATCTTCCAGTACCAAGGCCGATTATGAGATGCTTGTCCATTCCTGAGAGAGCAATTTGTGATTTGTTGAATACAGTGTGCTGAAAATAGTGAATACTGGCTGAAGCACCGAATTATGTATTGAACGTACAGGCAATAAAAAAAGCCCGAAGGTCTGAGGTGACCTCCGGGCTTGCAGCAGAGAGAAATACGAGTTTAGGCGTAGCTTGTGGCTTCGTATCCCAGTGCCTTACGAAGGATACCCATCTGCCCGATGTGATACGCCTCATGTTGCACGAGGAAGGCGACGAAGCCTCCCATTGTATTGTCAGTTATCGGAAGTTCGAACGGAGCAGGACTGTCCAACAGCTCTTCTGATGCTGTTGAAAGTGCTCCGTGGAGGGCGTTCGTAGCTCCGGTGAAGACCTCTTGTATTGTGTCGAGGTCAACAAGCTTCGAGTTGTCTTCGATTGCCTTGTTATATGCTTCCAATGGACTTTCGAACGACGCGCCCAGCATATTGGCAATTGATGCACGTGTGTGTGCAACGTGCCCCGCTACCCAGTTGAGGTGATTGGCCTTATCCGAAACCTTGCGACTGAGATCTTTCTCCGAAATACCTTTCAGTGCGTTCGTATAAAGTTTTCGATTGAGCGCCAGAATTACCGAGTCGTGGTGCAATGAAGATGCCCCGAACAACCTTTCGAGTCTCCAGAGTCCACCGTTCCATCCCATGCGGTGTCCGTCGATGGCTTCTTTGCCAGGCAGGCCCGATTGGGTAAGCGTTAGCTCCGTTCCGCCATCGATTTCTTTGAGATCATAAGCAACTTCCGAAGTGCCAATGCCTGCCATGGTTTCGTCTTCCCATGTAAACGAATATACGAGTCTGTTCGGCGAATCGATCTCTTTGAAGATGCCACCAACAACGTGTTCGTTTCCAAATTGATGACGCATGTGAATCCGATACTTCCCACCGACGCTCGGGTCGAAATCGGTGAGGGTTACGGTCATCTCGTCATTTGGACCGAACCATTGTTCAATTGCTTCTTTCGTAGTCAATGCTTTGAATACCTGTTCGGGTGTTGCCGGATATCGTCGGGTGACAACGAGCAGGTCGGTGTCTACAGATTTGGTTTCCATTGTATTGCTCCTTGATCAGATTGAGTCATTCTTGTCCAGATACTCGCCCAGTCTGTCGAGGCGAGCATGCCATGCGGCTTCAATTTTTGAGAGAGTACTTTCAGCTGCTACCAGTGCATTTCGATTGAGTCTGCAATGAAAGCTGCGACCGATTTTCTGTCGGCGCACCAGGCCGGCATTCTCGAGTACTTTTATATGCTTGGATACTGCCTGCAGGGACATACCGAATGGCTCAGCCAGCTCGTTGATCGTCGCGTCTGAGCTGGCCAGGTGCATGACGATAGCCAGGCGAGTATCATCGCCCAGAGCCCCGAACACGTCACTTGAGCCGTTATTGTATGCAGAATAGTTAACCATATGGTTTAGTATAAGATTTGGACGGTCAACTGTCAAGGGCGATCTTTTAGCGGCCGAGAAATTCTGCAGTAGATCTGTAACATTGCGGTAGAAAAGCCGCAGGACACGAATACGATCCCCACAATCAATATTACGGATGACATGAAAGCACTAATTGGCCTACTGTTAATGACTATCGCTACCGGCACTGGTGTTCAGGCACAGGAGTCTTCTGCGCGGGCAGACGATGTTGCATCAATCGAGGCGATTGTGGCTGCCACCTACGAATCAATAGAAAGGGCACCGGGAGAGAACTATGATTGGGATCGATTCAGTTCTCTATTCTTGCCGCAAGCGATCCTGATCCCGAATACCGAGCAGCGACAGGGTCAGTTTTCCGTCTTGACCGTTCAGGGTTTTATTAATTGGATCGATGCGAATACAAATGTTGGTGGTCCGAACGACAAGGGGTTTGCTGAGGAAGGGTATCATCTTCAAATTGATCGTTACGGCGACGTCGCGAATGCAATGAGTACGTATCAGAAACATTTTTACGGAGACGAACAAATTCTCGGACGAGGAATCAATTCTTTTCAACTTGTCTGGAACGACAATCGCTGGTGGATCGCTGGTATTGCGTGGGATGAAATGACCGGAGCAGGTCCCATCCCGGACATGTATGGCGGAGGACAGTAATTAAACGTTCAGAGTGACTGGTTCTTATTCACAAACTACGGGTGAACCAGAGGGGGAACCGTAACGAAATCTCTGGAGCTGTGGAGTGCCTTCGCCGATCGAGACGACAAAGAGATGGTCGTACTCCGATTCGTCGATAAGGTCAAGGTTCGTTTCTGCAATTTTGTTGACGAGAACAGGTGTCGTGTTACTATGACCAGATACCAGTATGACCTCTTCTTGGTCGGCGAGGAGTTGTACCGCGAGATCGTCAAGAAAGGTTTTCGAGATTGGAGTCTCGACCACCGTAAGCCCGCGATTCGCAGCGATCGGTGCGGCGGTTTCCAGAGTGCGCTGCAGTGGTGTTGAATATATCTTTTGTATATCGAAAAATTCCAACGCACGGACTAGATCTGCTGCACGTTGCACCCCTTCGGGGGATAGGGTAGGGTCCGAGTCGTCAGTGATACAGGTTTCCGCGTGCCGGACAAGTATGATTGTTTTATCTGCTGCACGATTATCCTCTTGCTGCAGCGGATTTGATGCATGGACCGCATAAATGACGGTGAGAATCAAAATTATATAATGCATAATCGTCACTGAGGATGGGATTGAGTTTCGGTCCTAAGATGCAATTATTTTCGGTGTCTGGCCACTGCTTAGAAAAAGTTATCACCCCGGAAGCATTGATCTTGCACGGTTTGCGAGTAAGGACGGCTCGTAAATAATCTTCGATTATAGTGATTAAGCGATCGGGAAATCCTACTATTAGAAAAATCAATCATTCAAAGCCAGGAGCCACTTATGAAAAGCTATCTACCCATTGCACTCATTGTCATCGGACTTGTGTTGGGCGTATTCGGGTTTATGAAGATGGACGATTCGGGAGCATCACTGTCGGTTGGAGATGTTGAGATTTCAGCCACGGATGAGAGCAGCCGAACTCAATCCTACGTGATGATGGGACTTGGTGCGGTCAGTTTGCTTGCAGGCATAGGAATGATGAGCAAAGCCAAGTAAGAACCGAGTATAACGTTTGCAAAAGAAAAAGGACGGAAGCGGCTCCTTCCGTCCTTTGATTAACGAACTATTGTTACAGTAGGTAATTACCTGGATCGCTAGCGTTTCAATTTGTAGCTCGCACCGAGTCTGAACGTCGGGACCATCGTTGAGTAGACCCGGGTGAGATCAAGTTCGGCTATAGCCTCGACTGGACCGACGGGATAGAGAGCGCCAGCGCGAAGTCCGAATCCCCATTCAATGTCCGGGTTGTTGACACCTTCGAAGTCGAACTTCTGTTTGTAGCCGCGAATGCCACCGCCGAAGAATATTTCCGCAAGCATGTCGCCGACAGTAAAGTTGCAGTTAGCATCTAACGACGGAACGATCACGGATCGGAAGTCATCTCCGGGCATGTATTCGATAGCAGGGTCGAGCGTCAATGGTACACCAACCGGGATCGGGACCTGTGCTCTGACGGTGATCGTATTGAACTCAAACTCGAAATTCCTGCCGAGCAGGACATGGAATCGATAGGAAGGTTCGGCATGGCCGAAGCCGCCTCCGTTGCCATCATCATCACCCATTCCATCGTCCCCAGGATCTTCTGTCAGCGTAGGGTCATCGCCGAACACGAGGTGAAAGCGCCCGGGTTTCCACCCGCGAATATAGCCGGCAAGCAGGCAGTCGTCATCATCATCTCCTTCCATCTCCTCTTCGTCGTCGCAGTTGTTTTCACCATCTTCGTCGACATAGATAGCGGGGTCGTCTCCGTACTTGACGCGAATTACGACATCGGAATCATCGTCAAAAGAACCGATGCCGATTATGATTTCTCCGTCGTCATCGGTACCCCCCTGGTCTTCGCCGTCGACGATCACAGGGAGGTCACTAACAGGGTTTTCATCTTCATCTGTGACGGAGACAACAACTCCAGAGATGAGGCCGCTTTGTCCAAACGATGGGATGGCGACTAGAAGCAGTAGGATGAGTATTGGCAGTACGCGATGCATGGGTATGAGTGGTTTGTTTATGAGAAGTTGTCTGAAGGCGCTAGTACCCGAAAGCAGATCCTGCATAAACATTCAGGGCCTGGTCGAGGGCAGGATCGAGGTGAAGTATTTTTCTCCACCCGCCAGCCTTGATCACGAAATAGTGATACGCGTTAATAAATTCGGTCTGCATAAAGTAGGCTCGTTTGGTGGAGGAGTATCCCTTGCTCTTCAGCATATCTTTTAGGGGCTGTATCAACGATGTTCGTCGAGTGTCCATATATGTATCAAGAGTCAGCTTGTAACTGGGGTCAACAATGAATTGTACCTTGTTGCCGTATCCTGTAGGACCTGCCTTTTTAGCACGATACTTCCAGTGGTGAAGGAAAGCACCCTGAGCAAGAAAAGCAGCCGGTTCACCACCACCCAACGCGTGCGTAGCTTCGTGGACAATAGTACTGGTAACTTGCAGTGAGAAGCGTGGGTGCCTGGCAACTATATTGGGATTCAGGTAGAGAGCGGTTGGAGTTTCGGGATTCCAACCCCCGGCCACGTGGTCGGGCATATTCCGATCCCAGAGGACGACGAGTTTTTTCTTCATTATCATTTCTGCTATGAAACGGTGGTAGGACCGGCCGTTGCGTAGCAGATTAAGCATTTCGATTTGGAACGCGTTTTCCGAATACTTCCGAACTTTTCCTTCCAGAATGTGGTCGAAGACGTTGCCGTCGATACCAGACATATCGCGTTTGGTTGTCTTCGATCCCGGTACTTCAATATTCGCATATGTCGGTGATGCAGCGTGCTGCCGTGACTGATATGCAGATCGTGCACGTTTAAAGCCAATTCCGGCCCCGGCGACGCCGAGTCTCAAGCCGGTTCCGACGGCCGCCATGGCCGCTGCGCCAACAACATTGTCTGACGCCGCATCAGTCCATGTTCGTCCTCTCCAGCCCACGTCGAATGCCACACCTCCGGTAAAGCCTGTCGCGTAATCGGCTGCAAGCTTGCTTATGGCACTGGAGCCGCCCGGAACCAGTTTACCGAGCCCGCCGGACAACATTCCCGAG
>CBDUKH010000044.1:0-26592 GCA_965367755.1 uncultured Rhodothermales bacterium | reverse complement strand
ACGGTGGACATGCGCCGATGAAGGGCCAACCTAAACTATTTGTAAATCAACTCTTGTCGTTTCTGAAATCTAGGGAGGACCATGCGACATAGCCTTGTCATTTGTACTCGCAACAGATCAGACGAGTTGGCCAAAACGCTGGAGAGCATAAAGAATCTTCGCAACATATCTGATTGTTCCGTATTAATTGTCGATGCAAGCGACGATGAATCGGTCCGCACCAACAACCAGTCGGCTCATGAAACCGGAATTCAGCGGATAAAACATTTTCGTTTCGAAGGCCAACCGTCATTAGCCAGGCAACGGAATTTTGCTATCGATAAAATTGCCCAAAGTGTTGATGTAATCCATTTTCTGGACGACGATGTCACGCTCGATCCAGAATATTTGCACTTCATGGATATTGCATTTCGCGACTTTCCCGATGCTGGTGGCATAGGTGCAACAGTCATTGAAAAAGGCAGAAGCGAACGGCCGCCCAAACTTGCCCGGCTCATGTCGATATTCTTGCTTTATAGCAAACAACCGGGTCGGGTATTAGTGTCGGGACATGAAACTCCGGCGCAGTCCCGTAGTCTTGATTCGCCGCTGAAGGTACAGTGGCTTAATGGCTGCGCCGCTTATCGAACGCACGTGTTTGATGAAAACAGGTTCGAAGCAATCCTGGAAGGTTATTCACTTGATGAGGATCTCGATCTGTCATATCGGGTGGGTCTTAGCCATCCTTTGTATGTTTATCCTCTAGCATCGATGATTCATCGCAGGTCGTCGGAAAACAGATATCCGGAAGCACAATATTTCGAAGACTATCTGATCCATCGATACTGGTTCGTTGAAAAGAACCTCGCATCATTTCTTTCAAAGATAGCTTTCTGGTGGTCCACAGTGGGCCGACTACTTCGTGCGGTTGCAGGTCCCAAACCTGTTCGGAGCGCCATGTTATCAGGATACCTGCGTGGGATTCGGCGTATTGCCCGCCGAGATCATTACCTTTTAGATGGCGTTAAAGAAAAGTGAAACATTTTCATCGGGATAGCGCATCATCTATATATATTTACTGGTTCCTGCAATTTGCCACGTGCAGGGATTAGAGTAAGAACTAACGCACCGGAGCGTCGCGGATATCGATTATGCAACGAAATTATAAACTAGCTGAAGTCGGCGGATTCGGAATATATCTGCATTGGACGTTTTCGGTAATGATGATCGGGCTTTTCCTGTTTTACGTCTTTGCCCACGGTTCAATACTGGCTGCGCTTTCTGCACTTGGACTGATTACCGGGGTATTCGGAAGCGTAATTCTACACGAGCTCGGTCACGCGTATGCCGCCCGTAATTACGGTATACCCACCCTGGATATTACGATGTATCCCATTGGTGGTATCGCACGATTGGCGAGGATGCCCACTGAACCGCGTCAGGAATTGTGGATTGCGCTTGCCGGACCGGCCGTAAACATTGCTATCGGATTTCTGTTGATGGCAATCGGCTCATATCAGGGCGTCTCGCTATTGAGTGGATTCCTGGCCAGGGAAACAAGTCTTATTTCAAGCCTGATGCAGGCAAATTTCTTCCTTGCCGCTTTCAATCTTATTCCAGCATTCCCAATGGACGGTGGCCGCGTTTTGAGAGCCATCCTTGCCATGAAGATGAAGTATCGTAATGCCACGACCATCGCTTCGTTGGTCGGACAAGGTATAGCCGGGGCGTTCTTTTTGCTGGGTCTCTTCCAGATGAACTTCATCCTGATGTTTATCGGGATGTTCGTCTTTATGGGAGCGCGGCAGGAATCGGTAGTGGTATCGCAGACGCACCCTTAATTCGGATGACGAGATTGGACTCGCGCTGTCCTCTCACTCATTTGCCGAGTCGTTGGAGCATTGTGATTGCGTTTTGATTCTCTGGGTCAAGTTCCAACGACTTTTTGAAGTGTGTTACAGCGTCCTCCGTCCGTCCAGCTTCCAGATATGCCTCGGCAAGACTGTCATGTGGATTTGAGGCGTTAGGAAAATACTCGACGTTCAACTCGAAAATTCTGATTGCGTCATCGAGTCGCCCGGCGTTTATCAAGTCGTACCCAAGTCCATTTAGTTGCCACTCATCGATGTGGTATTGGTCAAACCGGGTAGACAACTCGCGATACATTTCTATGGCTGCGTCGACGCCCTCCTCCTTGAGTGGTTTGACGAGGACCGCCGCTATATCCGTATTGCATGACGCTTGCGGCACCGGTCCCATAATATCAGCGTACCATTTGCATCGGATGGCGGTAGAGACATTGCCCCCGGACGAACTGTTGGTCAGGATGACGATTCCCTTACCGCGGGCGGGCATGACAGCAAAGTTTGCATGCCAGCCTTCAAGCACCGCGCCGTGTCCGATTACGGCATCTCCTTCCGGAGTGAGTCTGGTCGAGTACCCGAGGCCATATCCCCCGCGGGTGTCATTCGCCGGCGACTGCATTTCGAGAATACTGTCAATTGACAAGGTAACGGACTGCTGCATTATTCCTGTCTCACCGAGTGATGCAACAGCGAATCTGGAGAGGTCTTCAATGGTCGAATACATTCCGCCGGATGCAAGTGCCGGAAACAGCATTGGCTCTACAGGAGTGCCAAGTGCATCGTAAGGAGTAGCAGCTGTGCCATCCTGATCAAACGTCGTGTTATTTAAGCCAAGGGGATCGAGAATACTACGTTGCATATAATCCTTGAAGGTATCTCCGGTGATATCCTCTACTGCCAGCTCGACGACAGAATAGCCCCCGCCCGAATACGTCCACTTGACGCCGGGAGCCTGGATCAAAACTACTTTCTCTTCCTCACGATACTTCCCATTGAGTAGTTCGACGAGGGATGGCAGAGGTTCGTCCTCCAGATAGCCATCATAGTATTCAACAGAGGTGCCAGCCGTATGGCTCAGGAGTCGTCGGATATTTACTCGCGTGGCATCGTACTGAGACGGTGGAATCTTCCATCGGGTAAGATAGGTGTCGATTGGTGCCTCAAGGTCAACGAGTCCATCTTCAACAAGACTCATTACTCCCCAGGCCGTAAAAGTCTTTGAAATCGAGCCGATTCGAAAGCGCGTTTTATTCGTCACCGGCGCACCGGTATCATAGTCTTCAACACCGTAGCTCTTGATATGTACGACACGTCCACTGTCAATAACAGCAATAGCTGCTCCGGGCACCGAATACGTGTCAAGCAATTCAACAACGGTTGCATCAATATCTTCGACGAAGCTGGTACCTGGCGATATTTGTGCAACGCCGGCGGAACTGATTAAGCCGAATAGTAAGAGTAAAGAAACGCCAAACTTCCGTGCCAGCATTAAATAATCTCCAAAATATTTGACGGAGGACGACCGATAGTGATTTTGTTTCCCACCATGACAATAGGCCTTTCAATGAGTTTCGGATGAGCAATCATCGCGTCAAGAATGAGTTCATCGTTGTCGATTTGTTCTGCAAGGCCCAGGTCAGCGTAAATTTTTTCAGACTTCCTGATGATATCCCGCGGCCTAACACCCAGGCCGGCAAGTATTGATCGCAGCGTATCCTTATCCGGCGGATGATTCAGATAGTCCACTATTTCCGGATCAAAGCCATTATCTCGGAGCAAGCCAAGCGATTCGCGACTTTTGGAACACCGTGGATTATGGAAGATTTTCGCTTTTTCCATTCGGATGGTAAATAGAACTTGAAGTTGTCGGTAAACAATGTGACGGGACTACTGTTTCGCAATTGCCTGCAGCTGCAGTATGGCTAGAAGGCAATTATTTTCGCCCCTTCTAAAGCAGGAGACGATAATTCCCCAACAATTATCTGGCCAATATCCGGTCTTAACCGAAAGCCCATCTGCAAATTGCCAGACCCAGCCTTCGCAATCTGTCGTTAGTAAAGGACAACACTGGTGCCAGATGCGATTAAGCGACATTTTGGACGGATGTCGCTTTTCAAAAGGATGCCGCAACGCTGTATATCTGGTCGCATGCGTGACTCCAGAGGATGGCATTGTTCTTCTCATATTTCTATCCTTGTGTACAGGATTTTAGTCTATCGTCGTATTCCGTTTCAAATTCTTGTCCATGAAAAAGCAACGTACATCGTCGCGTCGCAGCGTGCAGGTCATTGCCGCAATTACTCTGGTTGCTTCACAAATATCAATGGGTTTTACACTTCTGTCCTATGGTCAGCTTGTAGACCCGTCTGTTGAAGCCCTCGAAACATTGGACGCTCGCATACTGGGTCATATGGAGACATTCGGTACACCTGGCGTCATCGTCGCTGTTGCCTCTCGCGGAGAGATCAAGCATTTGAGGTCGTACGGGATGGCCAATGTAGAGCTCGACGTACCGGTAACGGACAGTACCGTATTCGAGATCGGATCCATCAGCAAGCAATTTGTTGCAGCAGCAATCATGTTGCTTGTCGAAGACGGGTTGTTAAACCTGGATGACCCGATCCACAAGTTTATGCCAGAGTTGCCGAGCGAGTGGATCGGGGTGACTATCAGCCAACTCCTGACACATACGTCTGGCATCCCTGACTATGAAGAAATCCGGACCTATGACGTGTATCGTTATCGGCTTACCCCGGAAGAAATCATAAAGATTGCGCATTCGCGCCCTATGGATTTTGAACCCGGGACAGGTTGGTATTATAGTAACACCGGGTATTTTCTTTTAAGCCGCATTGTTGAACTCATTGAGGGTCAACCACTCGATGCGGTTCTGAAAGACCGAATCTTTGATCCCGTTGGGATGAGTCAGACTCGCATGGCAGATCCGGAGGCAATCATTCGACACCGCGCCTCCGGCTACTGGCAAAACCGTGTAGGTGATCTTATCAATCGGAACGCAACCGAGACGTCCTCCACTCTCGGTGCGGGTGGACTCTTATCGTCGGTGCATGACCTTACAAAATGGGATGCCATTTTATATGGCGAAGAGTTGCTCAGTGCCGAGTCCAAAGCCCAGATGTGGGAGCCAGCTGTGCTGCCTGACGGTGAGGTTACCAATTACGGATTCGGATGGATGATACGTCCCTATCGAGAGATGCGAAGCCAGAATCACTCGGGCCAGGTAGCCGGATTCAATGCCAATTTTGCTCGCTTCCCGGATGAAGGCGCTGCCGTAATTGTTCTGATGAACAAGTATCGAGTTAGCGCCAACTATATCAAGGTGGCACTCATCCATGCATTTTTTGATGGCGTGGGCGAATTTCCGTACGATTGAACCCAGACCGTCTACTCGCTTGACAAGAGGTCGTCCACGATTTGCCTGATCGTCCGCTCGACAATCGTGAATACATTTTGGAAACCTGATTCACCGCCGTAGTAGGGATCCGGCACGTCAAGATCGTCGGCGTCTGGATCATGAGATCGGAACAGACGCACTTTCTTCCGATCGGCTTCCGAGTTGGCCAGGCTGAGGATATCCTTTTGGTTCTGCCGATCCATGGCATAAATGTGGTCGAACTTCGAAAAATCCTCTGCGACGAACTGCCGTGCTCTGATGTCTTCCAGCGACACACCGTGCATTCTTGATGTTGCCCGCATACGTGCATCAGGTTTGTCTCCAACATGCCAGGATCCGGTGCCAGCCGAATCGACTTCGATAGAGATGTCGTCTCGATGGTTAGCTTTTTCGATGTGATCCCGGAAAACGCCTTCAGCCAGTGGGCTTCTGCAAATATTTCCAAGGCATACAAATAAGACGCGTATAGATTTGGGTTCCGGAGCTTCCACGAACATAGATTTTTGAAATTCAGACAGGAATCCTGTCAATCGATTAGAGGCATCATTGGTTTCTTGGAGGATAATTCTGCTAGTACGCTGGTGATTGGAAGGTAAGATTGGGGGTTAAAGCCACGAATAATTGGGCAACAAAGCATAGATAGCAGACGTATCACCGATAATTTCTACACATGCGTAGTTATTCTGCCTGATTCGCATTGTTCAGCCCTCCACAGCGGCTTTGGTAGGTTTTTTCACTTATCTTGACATAGCGCTTAAACCGCAATTTCTGTAGTAACTTGAACCGACTTATGGTCCCGCCGAGAGATTTTACCGGGCACCTTCCGCCCGCCGAAGTTCAGCTAGCGATCAAGCCAGAGGCACGATTTCAACTTATCGATGTCAACGAGCGCGTTCGTCAGGAAATGGAATCATTTGAGCAGTACCCGAAGGCGGCCTACTGCTCTCTTCATACTACGGCGGGATACCTGGAACAGGGATTGAGTCGCCGCCTCAAGGATAATCCGGAGTCGGTCAGCTCATTCATCGGGCTCTTTCATAATCTCTTTCCACCAGAGGCAGACTATCAGCACGATCAGCTTCATCTCCGGGATGAACTTTCCGATGCGCAGAAGCTCGTTGAACCCCGCAACGCTGATTCACATCTTACGTTTATCGGGTCCGGACTTGAGAATTGTGTCATCTACAAAAATCGCCCGGACAACCCGGTGTATTTTGTTGAGTTAGATGGCGTTAACGGTACAGACGCTCGCAATCGAAAAACGTGTGTCATCGGATTCAATGAGGAACGGTTAATCGAAAAGTTAACCGTTGAGATTCCTACGTCAAGCCATCCCATGGACTCCATAAATCTCCGCAACGAAAGACTGGGTTTTTTCAACCAGCTCCAGGAGATCATTAACTATTACGGTATCGAAAAGGGACGTATTGACGTCTCGTTGAAATGGAACGAGACGAACGCCGGGTTGACTGTTAACGAGTATGAGACGTTGTTAATGCGCCAGGACCTTGTCGAAGTCCTTCAAAATCCAATGCGATACATGGCGCGCCGCGGCTTTAACATGCTCAAGGATCCGCTGGCTATTCCTAACAAGGCCAAGAATTATGCGAAGTATGATCTGGTACAGATTGTAAACGAGTTTCTCGACAAGGCGGGCCTGAGTGAATCCCTCGTCGAACGTGTCCTTGACAAACTTCTTTCCGTCCCGGCATCTCGTTTTCTCAGGATGAAACGCTCGGTTAGTCTGCTAGTCAATGATACTGATGAGCCTGGACGGGGACAGATTGTTCAGGGCCAGTATCAGAGTCCCATTCTCGTCCAGTGGCGCAAGTCCGATCGTCAGGCACGCAAGGTTGAAGTCTCCTTCATCCGCTTCGAATAAAGCCAGGTCGAACGGCTTTTAAGACTGCCCGCCTAAATCAGGGAATGAGATTGCCCGCCGTCTGCATTAAGGCATGCTCCCGTAATCAGGCTTGCTCTCTCAGACACTAGAAATGTAATCGTGTCTGCAATTTCCTCGGCTCGACCAAAGCGACCCAATGGAATATTGTTTTTAACGAACTCTTTCATGGCATCAGGTTGTTCGATGCACCGTTTGTCCCAACTTCCACCAGGAAATCGGATTGAGCCGGGGGCGACGCTGTTTACCCTTATTCCAAACTCTGCGAGTTCTAGCGACATGATTTTGGCCGTGCTGATTAGTGCCGACTTGCTGGCATTGTAAAGCGTCAGGCCGGGACCTCCAGCTTCTCTGCCAAAGATTGAAGAAACGAAAACAATAGCACCCGCACCTTTTGCCTTCATCTGAGGAGTAACGGCGCTCGCACACAGGGCGTGGGCGACCAGGTTTACGTTCAGAATATCGGACCAATCATCCCGCGTGATTTCATCGAACGGTTTTCGCCTGTTGCCGCCAGCATTGCCTACAAAAATGTCGGCACCTCCAAGCGAGTCAGCGGCAATCGCAATCTTTTCCGGAACACCCTTGTCCGTGATATCAGCCACAACGGATAGCACTTTGACGCCAAATTCTGATTCGATTTCAGAGCGAGTCTTTTCGAGTGTGTCTCCTCCCCTGGCGCAGACTACAAGGTTCGCCCCTTCGGCTGCAAGAGCACGGGATGTATAATAGCCGAGGCCGCGACTGGCACCAGTGACTACAGCAGTTTTCCCTGATATTCCTAAATTCATAGTAAGCGCTAAGTGTGGCAGATGGTTAGCAGAAGATAGCCATCAGGATTGTCTCGTCTATTTTCTTCAACAAAGCTTTGAATGCCATGCACGGCTTGTAAGTTGTAAACTTTGTGTTCACTCGGTTGTTTATGCCGAGGTTAATACTAAATCTGGAATTTCCCATGTTAGACTCACTGCCAGTCGACGCCAATATTTGGATCTATACAGCAAGCAGAACTCTTACGGACGAAGAGAGCAGTACTATGCTTTCGTCTCTCCGTCCATTCATGGAATCGTGGACTTCTCACGGACGAGTTGTAGTCGGAGACGCTGACGTCTATGCCAACCGATTCCTCCTTATCGGTGCTCACGTGCCCGGTGGTGATATCTCGGGATGTGGAATCGATGCTTCGACGAACGCGGCAGGAGCAGCACGAAAAGTTGCCAACGTCGAGTGGCTTGGAAATCTTCACATCGCATACCGAACGCCCGAAGGGCTGGTCCAGGTGGTTCCGCGCCCCATTTTTCGTGACTATGTCGCTCAGGGTCAGATAGCGCCGGAGACTCCCGTTTTCGACCTGTCAATTACGACGATTGGCCAGTTGCGCGAGGGTCGGTTCGAAAGGCCTTTCGCCGAGTCGTGGCAGGGGGAGTATTTCAAGGCTGCTCATGTTACCGGGAACTAGCCAGTGAGGCAACGACCATTTCTGGAATGGATCGCGAATCTCGAACAGGCGAAGAGAGAGATTCTTCTGGCGTCAGCGCTGCTGATGGTATTGCTCGCAGTGGGCACTGCCGGCTATATGCTCATTGAGCAATGGGATTGGTTGGATGGACTCTATATGACGTTCATCACCTTAACCACCATTGGTTTCAATGAAGTCAACACATTATCCGACCTGGGAAGATTCTTTACTATTTGCATTGGAGTCGTAGGGATTGGCACGGTTGCTTTTATCGCTACACGAACCGCGCAAATCGTATTGACAAGCCAGGCAATTCGACTTAGACATATGAGTAAAATGATTCGTCAACTCGATGGCCACTATATCATAGCAGGTTATGGAAGAATTGGTAGCCGTATCGCCCATGATCTTAAGGCTGCGGGTAAGCAGTTTGTTGTGATTGACGACAGTTCCGATAAAATAGAAGCGTCGGCGAAGGCAGGATTTCTACATGTCCAGGGAGATGCCCAGATAGAATCGACTTTGACATCAGCAAAGATAGAATCGGCAAAGGGCCTTATTCTGACTCTTCCGGAAGACAGTGCCAACGTATTCGTGACGTTGACTGCCAGGGAATTGAATCCGGAACTGTTCATCATGGTGCGAACGGACACACAAAAGAACAGTCGGAAACTCGTTCGTGCCGGGGCGGACAAGGTGGTAGCAGCTTACGAAATCGGGGCGGACAGAATGGCACAGGTAAT
Source organism: uncultured Rhodothermales bacterium (assembly GCA_965367755.1). GTDB lineage: Bacteria > Bacteroidota > Rhodothermia > Rhodothermales > JABDKH01 > JABDKO01. The sequence goes on along the minus strand of CBDUKH010000044.1, from coordinate 17,231 downwards.
CCTTCGGCCCCATGTGGACCAGTTTATGGAGGAGGTCCTGCTTTCCAACGACCTGGACCTGAACATGCACGAAGTAACCGTCGAAAAGGACTCGCTTCTGGCAGGAAAAACGCTCGCAGAAAGCAAGTTTCGGCAACAATTCGACGCCATCGTCATTGCTTCGCTGGAAAGAACTGGAGACGGTATGAATTTCAATCCAAGCGCCGATACTATGATAAATGAAGGAGATATTCTGATCGTCCTGGGTAGCCGGGCGATGATTGAACGACTCAAAGAAATTGGGTGCGCGGCTCAGTCTCGACAATAGCCAAGGAACGCACAACCAAGGATTGCAGTATTACCCTTATGAAAAGCATACTTAATATCGCCCTTTTGACCATGGTGCTCGTCGGCCTTTCAATGCCGGTCCGTGCACAGCAGTTTATCAATCAGGCTGCAGTTGCCGAAGTCGTCAATACGCAAAACGGTGACGTAGGAACTGTACCGGATGTGTTCTACGAGTATTACGTTCTTTACAGCTCGCGGGATAACAATGTTATTGCCCGTAACACGATGTACAAGATTCTCGGAGAGGGCGACCTGGAACTTGGAAAACAACGCAGCAAAGTTGTCGAGCTGCTAAACCGAAAGATCGTCCACTTTGCCGAAGTCGGAGATACGCTGATCGTACCTACTGATTTCGAGATGGATTTTCGAGCCTACTCTCCATTTCCCCACTACTATGTCGGCGGCAAGGATTTCGACAAGTTGTTCATTATTGACAAAGCCGTCCAGGCTTTTGCCGCGTACGAATATGGCAAGCTGGTACGCTGGGGTATTGTCAATACAGGCGGAGAAGGTTCTCGTACGCCTAACGGACGCTTCAATTTTAACTGGAAAGCTGAATACAAAGTCTCCAGTCTTAGTCCGGTTGACGAGCCGTGGGAAATGTACTGGGTGTTCAACTTCCATCAAGCACGCGGCATACATATTCATCAGTATGCCATGCCTACCGGTGGACCAATGAGTCACGGCTGTGTCCGTCTTCTGGACGACGATGCCAAGTTCATTTATGATTGGGCCGATTCCTGGCGAACGACGCGTGGCAATGGAATTGGATCTGAAACTGGAAAGATACTTAGTCAGGGAAGCACCGTCCTGGTTATTGGAGAAGATCCGCCAGGCGACCCGCAGCCATTCGAATTCAAGAAGCGCTTCCCGGTTTTGAAGATGGTCGAGCTACCTGACAATCCCTACGATTTGCCAGCAGGAACTCCGCAGCAGGTCGAGTTCGACAAGCTTAAAATATCTCCTTAGAGGAATTGGCTTGCTTTAGTTGTCGAGCACGCCACCGGATTATTTCAACGCCCGCACTGTGTACCGGGTATCTTCTCCGGCGTACCCATCTGCACCAATATTTCGGTAGTTCTACTGCGCAACCTCACCGACAATCGTGCTCGGTTTGGTCGTTGTTCACGGAATCAGAGCACGGTGAGAACGATCAGTTGCGGCTCTCAACAAACGTGGGTGACGAGAGGCCGTTACTTTATCCGAGAGAAGATCCTTTTGAATCTTGGTAAGCGCTTCTCTTTATCCCATGAGAAATAGACAACGACGGCCTTGCCGACTACATGGCTCATTGGAACGAACCCCCAGAATCGACTGTCTTCAGAATTATTACGGTTGTCGCCCATCACAAAGTAGTAGTTCTGCGTAAACGTAAAAGACTGTACCACTTCGCCATCGACCGTTGGTGCACCATCTTCTGTCTGCCCGGTCTCGTGCCCCTCATATCTACGAATTACCGGTTCATAAATAGACCAGTTATCGGGAGTAATATCGAATGTAAGATCTTTGCCAGGAATCGTGACCGGTCCATAATTGTCGGGCGTCCAGTCGGTGCCTGGTGGGTACAAGACCTGACGGTAGTCTGAATGAGGTTGATCGACCGCCGGCTCAACGCGATCCACCCAGGACCATTTTTCGATCTCTCGTGCTGCGTATTCCGTTCCATTAATCTGAACGATTGCCGGGTCCAGCGTACCTCTTTGGCCGCTCACACCGAGCTCGACGAGTGATGGTGGCGAGAGCCTGCTCCGGGCATTGGTTTTATAGACGTTCCACCACTGCTGCATTCCATCGAGTAGTGGCTGTGCATCGCCATTAATATGAACGACTTTGTCGATCACCTCGATCGTCTCACCCGGCATTCCGATAACGCGTTTCACGTAATGTGTTTTGCGATCGATCGGATGTTCCACGTCGTCCGGCCAGTTAAATACTATGGCATCATTTCTTTGAACTGACGAGAATCCCGGAAGCCTTGTATGAGGAAGATTGAGACCCGGAACCGAAATCTGTGTAAACGGAATTCCGAGTGTGAGCGGCGTACGAGTGCCATAGTTAACTTTTGAAACGAAAAGGTAGTCGCCTACAAGGAGATTCTTCTCCATCGACGGAGTAGGTATTCGGAAGAGGTCAAAGATAAATGTTCGAACGACGAGCATCACTATTACGGCAAATAATAGCGCTTCGACCCACTCGCGCGTTTTGCTCTTTTGCGTGGTTTTTTTCGCCCGACTTGCGGCCCGATCGGCGCGCTTACTGGTCGAATCCTTCTTGCTCCGTAATGCCAATTCCGTCTCCCGGTGTTTCAGTTTAGTTTTGTTTATACACCGGGCGACTGTTGCCGATAGCCGATGCTGGTAATTCTTTTACAAACAGGTCTACTCCGTCGAACCCCGTCCTGTACCATGTTTGATACTCTTCGTCGTAGTAATAGTCGACATAGGGTTTGGTGTTGTTTGACAGGAGTAACGGTTCAAATACGGCGTTTCGTATAGCTTCAAGGTCCGCTGCGTAACGTGCATCACTAGCTACTACGATGCCTCGCTCGAATGGTCCGTTCGTGTCTACCACGAGAAGGGGTATCTCGTTGTTGAGAACGAACCAGTATTCAAATTGAATGAACTGTTCTGAGGTCAGCTTCTTCCAAAGACCAAGGTCGGTAATAGTCTGTGTCGGCGTCCCATATTCCGCTTCGAGCATGGCGCGCAGTCGCCACGTGAACGTGGTATCTACGGGAGACAGTTCGTTACTTCCAAGGAAAACCCATTCCGAATCAGCAAATCGCTCCTGGAACCACGATCGCCCAAGTTTTGGAATACGCCTGATTTTGAAAAGATTGAAAGTGGGTAGGTTTACCAGTTCTTCGGGTGAGTGATTCAGTACGTTTGAAACCTGAATCTGAACCGGCAACAATTCCGGACCACGGGCGGCGAGGCCCTTGCCCGAGGTAATGATATTTTCTGCGACCGCTTTGTGCCGTCGTTCCTGCAGAAGTTCAACAAGGTCTTGAGAATGGGCGTTTGGCAACAAGAACATCCACACGATTGCTAGCAAGCTGGCAGCGTTAAGGCATCGCTGTATGTATATCCGTTTCGTCAACGCTGTGCTGATCTGTTACTCTAATCATCCATGGAAAGGACAGCAAGGAACGCCTCTTGTGGCACTTCTACCCTGCCCACTTGCTTCATTCGTTTCTTGCCTTCCTTTTGTTTCTCCAAAAGCTTCCGCTTTCTGGATATATCGCCACCATAACACTTGGCCGTAACATCTTTTCGCATTGCCTTGACGGTTTCACGGGCAATTATTTTGCTTCCAATCGCGGCCTGCAGGGCGATCTCGAACATTTGTCGGGGGATTAGTTCTTTGAGTTTACGGGTAAGCTTTCGGCCCATATCGTAGGCTTTGTCACGATGGACAATCGTAGAAAGTGCATCAACGGGATCGCCGTTAATCATCACATCGAGTTTTGCCAGCTGGCTTGCTCTGTTGTCGAGGATGTCATAGTCAAAGGAAGCATACCCACGACTGATGGATTTAAGCTTATCGTAGAAGTCGAAAACAATTTCTGCAAGCGGCAATTCGTATTGAAGATTCGCGCGATCACTGTCGAGATACTGGGTGTTTTTGTAAATACCTCGTCGCTCCTGACACAGGTTCATCAGGCCACCGATGTATTCTGACGGTGTGATGATTTCAGCCTTAACGTAAGGCTCTCGAATTTCTTTGATCAATCCCGCGTCCGGCATCTCACTCGGGTTATCGACCTCGATGACCTCGCCGGTAACACGCTCTACCTGATACTCTACGTTGGGTACAGTTGTGATGATATCAAGCCCGAATTCTCTATCGAGTCGTTCCTGGACAATCTCCATATGGAGCAAGCCGAGGAAGCCGATTCGGAAGCCGAAGCCCAGCGCTACCGAAGTTTCGGGCTCGTACGTGAGCGCCGCATCATTCAACTGGAGTTTATCCAGCGACGCCCGCAAATCTTCAAAGTCCTCGGAGTTCGTTGGATAAATACCGCTGAAGACCATCGGCTTGATTTCCATGAATCCCTGTACAGCCGAGTCGGCAGGTTGCCGGGCGTGTGTCAGCGTATCGCCAACGCGCGTGTCACGAACGTCCTTCACGGACCCGATTACGTAGCCTACATCGCCGGCTTTGAGCACGTTCACCGGCTCCATGGCTAACCGGAGGACCCCGATCTCTTCAGCATCATACTCCTTCTTGTTAGACATGAAGAGCATCGTGTCTCTTTTCGTCAGCGTCCCGTCGAAGACGCGTACATAGGCAATGGCTCCCCGATATGTGTTGAACACTGAATCGAAGATAAGGGCTTTAAGCCTCGCATCCGGGTCGCCACTTGGAGGTGGTACGCGGCGGATGATTTCTTCCAGGAGCTCTTTTACACCTTCCCCCGTCTTCGCACTCATGTGGAGAATTTCCTCGGCAGGATCGCCGGTAAGACTTTCAATGGAGCCTGCTACCACGTCCGGATTCGCACTGGGCAAATCGACTTTATTCAGTATCGGAATAATTTCGACATTATTTGAAAGGGCCAGGTACAGGTTGGACAGGGTCTGCGCCTCGATACCCTGTGCTGCATCTACAACAAGGATTGCGCCCTCACAGGCAGTAAGGGCTCTCGACACTTCGTATGTAAAATCGACGTGTCCGGGAGTGTCGATAAGATTGAGTACATACGTATGGCCATCATCGGCCTTGTATGTCATTCGGATAGCGTGGCTTTTGATTGTAATTCCACGCTCTCGTTCGAGGTCCATCGAATCGAGAACCTGCGCCTGCAGTTCACGCTGCGAAAGCGTGCCTGTTATTTCAAGCAGCCTGTCGGCGAGAGTGCTCTTCCCATGATCGATGTGAGCGATGATACAGAAGTTGCGAATATACTTTCGATAATCTTCGCTCATATATTAACGATTAGCCGAGAATGGTGAATCAAGAGGTGGTTTTGCTACATCACCAGGTGAATGATTGCTGGTAACGTCGGTGGTCGGCTCAGTTGTCGACGCAGTGTCGACGGTTCCAGCTTCAGGAGTTGGTTCGGTGGTAGTCACTTTGTCCGGTGACGGAGAACTAATCGCCTCAGCGCTCGCTGTCTCAGCTTCATGATCCTTTATCAGCTGATCGTGAAACCTCTTTTGAAAAACGAGAATTCCAACAACGCCCAGGACGATTGCCATATCGGCAACATTCCAGATCGGGAAGAGCGCCATCATCTTTCCACCCATAAAAGGTATCCAATCAGGCAGCACTCCCCGCCAGGCATCTACATGGATAAAGTCGACAACCCTGCCCTGAAATAGTGGATTGTCATAAAAGATTTTCCCGTAGGCTACTCGATCAATAATATTTCCAAGTGCGCCACCGAGGACAAACCCGATACTGGCTCGATAGGGCAAGTATCCACCCCTCACTTTGAACAGATATGTGATGATCAGCACAGTGGCGATGATCGAGAAGATCGAGATCATCGAAGGTGGTCCGAAAGAAATTCCGAACGCCATCCCGGGGTTTTCCGTGTAGGTTAGCTTTAGCCAGTCACCAAGAAGGTCGATCGACTGCGAATGATACATGTTTCGCACGATGAGTACTTTGGTAATCTGATCGACAATAATTGTTATCAGGGAAATCCACAGTACTCGCATGGCTCGGTGCTACTCTACGATTAAACAAAATACAGGGCGGCCGACAAATCGGTCGCCCCGGAGAATTTGAATGTTAAGGATGACTAACGTTTTTTCTTCTGCTGCAGTTTTGCTTCGATCGAAATCTCTGTGTGGGGTACAGCTTCGAGTCGTTCTCGCGAAATAGGATCGCCAGTCACTTTGCAGACGCCATATGTTTTGTCCTTGATGCGGTCCAGGGCACGGTCCAGATATCCAACGAATTTCTGCTGCCTGGCAACCATGAGATACAGCTTTTCACGTTCCATGGCATCCGTTCCTGCATCGGCCATGTGGAAGCTATATGCTGTATCGTTCTCGGACTGTTCGCGCGAGTCAGCAAGTTGGCTTCTAAGGCTGGAGATATCGTCGAGAGCGGATCGCTTTCGATCTTCGATCAACGTCTTGAAATGCTCCAGTTCTTCGTCCGTAAACGGAGTGACTACATTCTTGTCCGCTGGACGTGTGTCGTCATTGTGGTCTTCGGGGGTATTATTTTTCCCTTTGTTAGCCGCCATATCGGTCTGAGTAACGTTATAGAGTACCCGACCAGTCTGCTGACTAATCGGATAGGTGAAATAATCGGATCACTGAATCAGGCGTTTAACTCCTATGGTTACGTTTTCGTTCTCAATATCGAATGTCTCCACGAGTTCTCCATCCGGATTTTCGGCTTCTTGCAACTCAACTGCCAGCGTCTCGTTCCGAACCCAATCGGCATGGTTGTTTAACGCGCTATTTAGACCGTCTGTGGCGCGATAAGTAACCTTTATCCGGTCAGTGACGTCAAAACCAGCCTGCTTTCTCAAATTCTGGATCCTGTTTACTGATTCCCTGGCAAATCCTTCGTGAAGGAGACTCTCGCTGATCTCCGGATCGAGCGCCACCGTAAGCATCCCCTGCTGGCCGACAAGCCACCCGTCGACCGCTTCACTGACAATTTCCACGTCGTCCTGACTGATCGGAATCGTCTCGCCGTCAAGAATCAGGTCCAATGTACCATCCTGCTGTAACCTGGAAATCTCTTCGTCAGACAATGCGCGAATTGCCTGATTGGCCGACTTCATCAGAGGACCGAGTCGTTTGCCCAGCTTCTTGAAGTCGGGTCTCGCGGTCCTGGTCACGACACCGCTTGACACAGACACGTATTCGATGTCCTTTATGTTTACTTCCTCGAGTACGATGTCTTTTACACTTTCAACGATCGATTCAGTGATCTCATCGTTGGTCACAACAAGTAACCGTCCGAGGGGTTGCCGAACGTTGATACCACCATCGTTTCGCAGGCCAAGAACGATCGATGATATTTGTCTGGCTATTTCTATTCGTTGTTCGAGATATCTATCCTGCCGGGAGGCGTCATATTCAGGGTAGTACTCGAGATGTACGGAGGTATCACCCGATTCGTCCCGTGTTAGCATCTGGAACAACCGGTCGCTAAAGAACGGTGCGATGGGACTCATCATCTTGGCGATATCGATAAGACACTCATGTACTGATTGGTATGCGGCGAGTTTGTCGGTAGCTGCTTCATCTCCTTTCCAGAACCTGCGGCGTGATCGACGGATATACCAGTTGGAAAGATCGTCAACGAGGGCCTCAACAGCCCGAGCCGCCCGAGTGGGATTGTAACTGTCGAATGCCGTATCGACTTCGGCTATGGTACTTTGAGTTCGACTAATAATCCATCTGTCCATTTCCGTTCTACGCGCAACGTCGATGGGTTCGACAGATCCCGTAAAACCGTCTATGTTTGCGTACGTCGCAAAGAACCCGTACACGTTTTGGAGTGTGTTAAAAAACTTCCGGCGCGTCTCGATGAGTCCCCTGGAAGAAAACTTAAGATTCTCCCACGGCGGCGCGTTACTCATCATGTACCACCGCACGATGTCCACGCCATGCTCGTCGATGGTTTCAAACGGATCAACCGTGTTGCCTTTCGACTTCGACATCTTCTCGCCATTCTCATCGAGAATGAGCCCGTTAACTACCACGTTGCGGTAGGCTACGTCATCCTCTACCAACGCGGCAATGGCATGCAATGTATAGAACCAACCTCGCGTCTGATCCACGCCTTCGGCAATGAAGTCCGCGGGAAATGTCGCGTTGAACAGCTCCTTGTTCTCGAACGGATAATGCCATTGAGCGAATGGCATTGCGCCGGAGTCAAACCAGACATCTATGAGGTCTTCCACCCGGCGCATCGTTCCGCCGTCTGGTGCGGGCCAGGTCAGGTTGTCGACAAACGGTCTGTGCAAATCCAGGTTGTCGTCACCGGGCCAGCTATCGCCGCTTTTCTCTTTTAGCTCCTGAATGGAACCGATAACCTCGACGTATTCGGATTCTGGCGCGTCAGATTGCCAGATTGGTAAGGGCGTGCCCCAGTACCTTCTTCGACTAAGCGCCCAATCGACATTATTCTCCAGCCACTCACCGAAGCGGCCGGTCCCTACGCCTGATGGTTGCCAGTTCACTTCCTTGTTCAAGGCAACGAGTCGATTCTTGATTTTCGTAGTCTCGATAAACCAGCTCTCAACTGGATAACTCATCAACGGTGTTCCTTTACGCCAATCGTGTGGATAGTTATGGACGCACGTTTCATGGCGAAGCAATAGTCCTCGTTCGCGAAGGTCTCTGCTAATCACTTTGTCTGCATCCTTGAACCACATTCCCTCGACCAGTTCTGCTTTTGCAGAGAAAGTGCCGTCGGGAAGAACAGGGTTGAGAACGGGGATGTTGTGCCTGGTCGACGTCTGGAAATCTTCTGCTCCAAACGCTGGTGCCGTATGAACTATTCCGGTGCCGTCTTCAGTACTCACATAATCAGCATCGACGACCTGCCAAACCTTGTCGCCCGTAACAATCTCATCTTTGAAGTAGCTGAAAAGTGGTTCATACTCCAGTCCGACAAGGTCACTCCCTTTCTGCGAATCAATAACTTCGTAGTCATTCTTGAGAATAGACAGGCGCTTCGCGGCGAGAATATATCGTTCTTCTTCACCAGATTTTTCGTCCGTCGACGAAACTGTCACGTATTCGATTCCTGGCCCTACTGCAAGTGCTGCATTCGAAATGAGAGTCCATGGTGTCGTTGTCCAGGCCAGAAAAAATGTATTCCGTTTCCCGACAACCGGAAATTTGATATAGACCGACGGATCCTGTACTTCCTTATAACCAAGGCTCACTTCATGCGATGACAGAACGGTACCCGACCCGGGACTATACCATTGAATCTTGTGCCCTTTGTATAGAAGGCCTTTGTCATAGATCTGCTTCAATAAGTGCCAGACAGACTCTATGTATTCATTCTCAAATGTTACGTACGGATTTTCCAGATCAACCCAGTAACCCATTCGAGTTGTCAGTGTGTCCCACAGTTCTTTGTATCGAAGAACGCTCTCGCGACAAGCCGCGTTGTACTTCTCTATCCCGAATGATTCTACCTGATCGCGTCCGGTCAGGCCCAATTCTTTCTCTACTTCAATCTCCACGGGTAGTCCGTGGGTGTCCCATCCCGCCTTGCGCGCAACCTTGAAACCCTTGATCGTTTTATACCGGCAAAAACAATCTTTTATAGTGCGGGCGAGAACATGGTGGATACCGGGGCGGCCGTTAGCGGTTGGGGGTCCCTCATAGAAAGAAAATGTCTCAGCTCCGTCGCGAGTTGAAATACTCTTTTCAAAGATTGCATGCTTCTTCCAGCCCTCGAGAATCTCTAGTTCCAGCGCGGGATGGTCAACATTTTTTACTTCTCGAAAAGTGGACATTACTCCCCAGGGTGGTCGAATGGATAAAGGGGGATAAGATAAGGTATCCTGACGAAATATTGAGTTTGACTGGCGGGTCTACCCTTCTCTTCTCAATCAATTCCCAGGTGAAACTGCTCGCGCAGTTCCTGAACGTGAATGGCGAGTGCGTTCCTGGTTTCGTAGGTCCTTTCTGATAGCGTTCTGTACACTTCAGGCGTCATATACGGAGAGTGCTTCATCTCGGAAACCAGCTGCAGAGACGTGTTGGCACATTGAAGGGCTCGTTTGACACAGGCGATGTTGCCTCCGATTGTCTCTTTGTCGTAACCAATGGAATGCCCTTTGGCTACGTTTGACGGCAAGAGCATGATCTGATTACAAAATTGGACGAGCGTACTGTCTTTGATACTCACTGGAAGTGCATTGGCCCATTCCAATACGTTTGTTGCAAGAAGATGCACATTCAGGTAGATCGGCACATCCTGAATGTTTTCTTCGTCGAGATCATCTTCGTCGGTTGGGCGGATTGAAACGATCTGGTCTGCACCCTCGTCGTTTGGACGAGTATCGAATTGGAATTCGATCGGGATGGTCGCATCGATCTCATCATTTTCCCAGCCTTTTTCACGCATATAAGCACGCAACTGCTCTTTCCATTGCGCCTGTGAATCGAAGTCTGAAAACTCAGGCGGTGGCGACTTGGAAATAAACGAGAATACCAGATCCATAAATCTATCTATCCTGTCGTCATTTTCTTTCAGAAATGACTCCCACTCATCCTCGTCCCAGATATCATCTTCCAGCATTGCTATTATCGGGCGTGTTCATGGTGCTTCGGCCAGCCTAAATACGGCTGACTAATCCTTTCATAATCGAAGTGAGTTTTGGTTCCGCCTCACCGGCCGCCGCCAAAACATCCTCAATGGAGACTGGCTGCAACGAGTCCGGAAAACACTCATCCGTAATCACGGAAATGGCGGCACATCTCATTCCTGCGTGGTTGGCTACTATTACCTCGGGCACGGTGCTCATTCCTACAGCATCGGCTCCGATCATTCTCAGGAACCGATATTCGGCGCGTGTTTCAAGGTTGGGACCAGTGACGGAGACGTACACACCTTCGTGTAGATAGATACGATTATTTAAAGCAGATTCGTGCGCCAGGGCCCTGAGCCTGGAATTGTACGGGTCGCTCATATCTGGAAAACGTGGTCCCCATTCGGGAATATTGCCACCTGTAAGCGGGTTCACGCCTTGCAGATTGATGTGATCAGAGATTAGCATGACGTCGCCGCGACGATAGTTCGGGTTCATTCCACCTGCAGCGTTCGATATCAGGAGCGTTTCGACGCCGAGCGCCGACATCACCCTTACAGGCAAGGTAATTTGATGCGCAGTGTATCCTTCATATAAATGGAATCGCCCTTGAAGTGCGATAACTCTCTTGCCTTCGAGGGTCCCGAATATGAGCTTACCATGGTGCGTTTCAACAGTAGAAATGGGGAAATTCGGAATGTCTCCGTAATCGACGACAACCGAAGCCTCAATTTCATCAGCAAGGCGACCGAGGCCCGTGCCCAGAATGATCCCGATTGGAGCAGTGATCTTTTTGTCACGAAGAAATGCAGAGGCCGCTTCTACCTCAGATCTGTATGTGGCTATCGATGGCGTATCACGTCCCGGCATTCTTAAGGCGTAAAAGTGATTGAGATCGCCTGAAGTTACTATACCGGAATCACAGTTTCGCGAATTTATATAATCTTACACGTGAAACGAGGGATATCTTTGGAAAGAACCAGCGTTTTTAGAGACCGCTTGCTCGATCGATCGAACGCCTGCGCGAACTAATCGAGCCTGTCGAGAATTTGCCGGATTTTATCCATATCAGCCGGGCTTACGTTATCTCGTTGCGGTGGACGATCCTCTTTTATCGGAGCCACCTGTTCACTTTCCTGAGTTTGTGTTGTCGATTCCGGATGGTTGTCGTCCTGGTCGTCGAACGTATTGACGCTGTCGTGTTGTTCGGTTAGATCTTCGTTGCCGTGAGAGTCGGTATCACCCTCATATTCGGACTGATCCCAGCTTACAGTTTCCGGGCGAACCTCATCGGGTTGCGAGGATTGCACATCTTCTGCGTCGTGGATATTCGCAATTGCTGGCGCCGCTGCGGGATATGAGCCATTAGTCCTCGGGTCCGCAGATTCCACAGGAGCTTTGAGTGGCGGGATCGCAGATGATTGCTTGTCAAAACCTGAAAGCATATCGAGTTCAGATGACAGGAACGCACGTAGTCGCGCCAGAATCTCCTGCTGTCGTTGATCAAGCGTGATATTGCTTTGGATCAATTTCTGATTGGCATGCTTGGCCTCACTAAGAATCTCCTGCGCTTTTGAATGGGCTTCGCGAATTACGAGCGCAGCTTCCTGTTCGGCGTTGGCAAGTTTTGTCTTCGAGCTCGACTTTGCCGTATTAAGAGCTTCCTGAAGAGCATCTTCAACACGTTGATAATGCTGTAATTTATTCTCGAGATCGGTTACCTTCGATTCAAGTCGGCGAGTTTCTTCGAGAACTTCATCCCACTGATCGGCGAGCATTTGTAAAAAGGCAGTGACCTCTTCTTCCTCAAAACCTCGGAAGCCTCGGTTGAAATCCTGTTTTTTGATATCAAGGGGAGAAAGTCTCATAGTATCTCTTGCCCAACCTGCGGATCAGAATCTGATTCGGTTTACATAATAAAGTATTTAAGGGTACCCTACGGACGCGTCGGCGAAACCACGTCGCGGGGCAATGGCCCATTGTATCCAGTATACATCCTATACACGGACGGTGCCCTGACAAAGTCTTTCCAAACACGGCGTATTGTCTAGAAATCGACCTGATCTGTACAGGCTTAACCACGTGTATAAACGTTGCCGCAGTATTAAACTATGATGCCCGGGATCAATAATAGTTTCTGGAGAGCTATTAATGCCCTAATCAGGACGCTCGCCAAAAATTGCGGTGCCAACCCTTATCATTGTCGCTCCCTCTTCAATAGCAATCTCGAAGTCATTGCTCATACCCATCGACAGATGGAACAGTTGCGGAGCCACTCTGTCGCGTAGCGAACGAAGCTTCGAAAACTGACGGCGGAGTTTCTCTTCGTTCGAAATAAAAGAGGCCATTCCCATCAGACCAACGGTCTCAACATTAGCCAGGCTCAGGCAGTGTTCGTACAGATCGTCGAGACCAGACGGATCCACGCCAGACTTCTGCGGTTCATCAGAGATATTAACCTGCAGGAGTATTCGCACCGTCCTTCCCGCCTCGTCGGCTCGTCGGCTGATTTCACTAGCCAGACTTATCCTGTCGACACTATGAATGTAGTCGACAAACGGAATAATGCTCTTCACCTTGTTACTTTGGAGATGACCAATCATATGCCACCGTATCCCGGCCAGATCTTCTCCACGCTCGATCCGGGCTTTGCCAGCTAATTCAGCTGACCGGTTTTCTCCGAAATCTTTTAACCCGTAGCCAGCAGCGTCACGGATGGTTTCAATGGGATGCCGCTTCGACACCGCAATCAACGTAACCTCCTCGCCGCGCCTTCCCGAAACCGCGAGCGCCGAATCGATCCGATTCCGGACCGACGCGATATTTGACTCCAACGTTGACGCCACTATGTATCGTCCCCGGTTCGTGCATTGAATTCAGTCAGCGTGCCATCGTCTGACCTCAGTGAAACTTCAATTGGTCGACAGCAAACTTCGCAGTCTTCGATATATTCCTGTTCAGCAACTCCGAGATCTATCAGAATCGAAATATTCTCACCGCAGTATGGACAGCTGAAAAAGTGTTCAAACATTGGAGTCAAATCCCTTCCCGCCTGAGAATCTCCAGAGGTGGCCTTGACAAGATGCCACGACTGTTGAATAGGCCAACGATGAGAGTTACAAGTGTCACGCCCGCAACAGTTCCCAGTATCAATATTACTGGGACAAATACGTTAGTCTCAAAAACGAAGATAGAGATGAGTGATGACGCAATCAGTGCGAGGATCACTCCCACAAACGCCGCCAGCAAGCCCAGTATCAGATATTCACCGGCAATAACTTGATAGACTTGTTTCGTGGATGCACCCAGGGTCCGCAATAGAATCGTCTCCTGGATCCGGTAGTACCGGCTAACAAACACGGATCCTCCAACGATAATGATGCCGGTGGCCATACTGAACAGCGCCATAAATCTTAGCACGAAAGATATCTTACCAAATATCTCTTCGAATACCGACAAGATCAGTCGAAGGTCGATTACGGAGATGTTCGGATAGGCTGTGACGATTTTGTTCTGCAGTGCTCCTGCTTCTTCTTCACTAGGAACGCGTGTGACAGCAACATAGAATCTGGGTGCGTCATCAATAACACCTTCAGGGAACACAAAGAAGAAGTTGGTCTGCACGCGTTGCCAATCGACTTCGCGAATGCTTGTTACCCGGGTTTCGACTGGTACGCCTTGCACGTCAAAAGTAATCGTATCGCCGAGGTTAATATTTAGCTCGGAGATTAACCCCTCTTCCATCGAAACTGGCGCAAGGCCCTCGACAGAGTGCACGCCCGTGAACTCACCTGACAGGACAGTTTCGGCCTCCGTCAAGTACGATCGATATGTTGACCGATAATCCCGTTTGTGCGCCCAGTTCGTTTCGTCATCTGGCATGTCGACAATGTTGACACCGTTGATAGCGTCGATGCGCATCGAGATCATCGGTACCGATTCTACGGTCGGATATCCTTCGTCTGCCAACAGTTCATTAACTCCCTCGATCTGGTCGGCCTGGATGTCGAAGAGAATCGTATTTGGCCTGTCGCCCTGATCGGAGACCTCAATCTGATTAAGGAGGTTATTCTGTATAAAGAACATTGCAGCGATCAGAAAAGTGCCAAAACCGATAGCCAGCATCATGATGCTTGTCTGGTTGTTCGGTCGTTGCAGATTGGCGACACTTTGTTTAATCGTATAGCGTGACGTCTTTTTCGTGAGATACCGCGCGGCAGAAAGGACTCCTTTCGAAGATAAAATTAGAAGGCCAAATACTGCTATAAGTCCCGCCACATATCCTATTCCGACAAGGGCGTTAGGGGCTTGCAGTATCGAAAATGCAAGAACACCTGCAAATCCCGTGAAGTACACCAGCAATTTGTATCTGTCCACCCGCCTTTTACCAGGCATGCTCAACGAAGATGTACGAATCGCTTCAAGTGGTGAGACGTCTCGGATATCTAGAAGTGGAATAAGTGCGAACAATGTCGTCACAACCAGGCCGGTCAGAAGACCGACAAACATCGCTGATGGGACTATGCCGAATGATACTTCGACGGGAATAAACTCTCCCAACAGAGAAGGCAAAAAGTACTGAATGCCAGCACCGATTAGAACGCCAGCAAGCGAGCCGAGAAGACCCATGCTGACAGCCTGTATCAGATAGATTGATGTCGCTCGCCGATTGTCCGCTCCGAGGCACCTCAGTAGAGCAACTATTTCTCGTCGTTGCCGAATGTAGACGTAAATGGCGCTTGCAATTCCGAGGCTCCCGAGCAACAAGGCAATAAATCCGGTCAGTCCGAGGAAACGGTAGATATTCGAAAGTACCTCACTCCAATTTTCTTTCTCCTCGGCAATCGTGTCGTAGCCGAGTCCGAGCCCTTCGAGCCGCTCGTCATTCTGTTCAAGCCACTCGTCCAGGCCGTCGGTAGATTCGAGCTTAAAGTAAACCGTATATTCGGCGCGGCTTCCGTACGATAGTAAAGACGAGTCAAGTTTTTGCCTTGGGATATAGACTCGCGGGCTAAGAGCAGAAAACACGGCCGTTTCTCGAGGAACCTTCGTGAGAATTCCAGCAATCACATAGGAGATGTTTCCGATGGTCAGGGAATCGCCGACTACAGCTCCTGTCTGAGCTGCAAGCGAACCATCTATAAGTGCGCTGCCGTCGATCAGGTAGGAATCGGCTGCGTCGGGTGGCGATGATTCCAATACGCCGTAATACGGGTAGCCGCCTTCGGCTGCACGCACGGAGACCAGTCTGGTTGCTCCATTGGCTGGAAACAGGGCCATCGATGTGAATGCGGTCTGAAAGGACTGGTCGCCTCCAATGGAATCGACGAGGGCAAGCGCTGACTCGGTGAATGGAGCATCACTTTCCAGGCTGAGATCCGCTCCGAGCAGCGTGGCAGCCTGTGCGTCGATTGCGCGCTCCAGGTTGACGCCAAACGAATTTATCGAGACGAGAGCAGCGACACCGAGTGATAGTGACGCCATGAACACCAGCAGGCGCGTCCGGCTGCCGCGGCTGTCCCTCCAGGCCATTCGTGCGGACCACAACAGGCTCATTCTGCGGCAACCGGATTTGTCGTCATAACATCCGACTCCATGGAGCCGCCGACAAGTTGAATAATTCGACTTGTCCGGTTAGCCAAGTCAATGTTGTGTGTTACAATCAGAAGGGCGGTCCCAGATTGCTCGTTCAGAGAAAGAAGTAGTCGAGTAATAGACTCTCCAGTTTCGTGATCCAGGTTTCCAGTAGGTTCGTCGGCGAAGAGGATTCGTGGGCGATTGATAAATGCCCGTGCTACGGCGACGCGTTGTTGTTCTCCACCCGACAACTGAGATGGGTAATGATCTTCGCGACGGGATAATCCTACAGCGTCAAGTAGCTCTGAAGCCCGGCTCCTACTGTCCTCAGAACCGATCAGCTCAGCTGGAACCATTACATTCTCGATAGCCGTAAGCGTGGGAATCAGTCTGAATGTTTGAAAAATAAATCCGACGTTTTCCAATCGGACCCTGGCCGTTTCGTCCTGAGACAGCTCCTTGAGATCATGCCCGCAAAGAGTGACTTCCCCGGTATCGATCGAGTCAAGTCCCGCGCATAGTCCGAGAAGTGTAGTCTTCCCGCTGCCCGATGGGCCTACAATCGCACACGTTTCACCCTGATCCAGAATGAAACTAATTTTATCCAGGACGGTCAACTGTCCGGAGGATGTACTGAACGATTTCCCGACCGTACGTACAGTTAGTACCGGAGAACTACTCATAAAAAGATCTGGCCATTATTAATGCAATCGGGCAGCGGGGTTATGACCATCAGGAAATATTGTTTCGCCTTTATTGTTTTTACGCTGTTCCTCGGCTGCGGTCGCGACGACATCGGACTCAATGGTAACACAGATGAAAGCGTTAGTCGGGATATCGATTCGACTCGGACTACTGCTGCATCCTATTCGACAACGATCGTTTTCTTCGGTGACAGTATCACAGCCGGGTATGGGCTGGAACAATCCTACGCCTTCCCCGCCCTACTGGCTGAGCGATTTGATAGTCTGGGCATGGAAGTCGAGATAAGGAATGCGGGTGTCAGCGGCGAGACTACTGCCGGCGGACTCCGCCGAATCGATTGGATTCTCAATCAACCTGTAGATGTTCTGGTCGT
>CBDUKH010000043.1:0-26695 GCA_965367755.1 uncultured Rhodothermales bacterium | reverse complement strand
ATCCAAAGTCTATTGCGCCCCACCAATGTAGACGAGGCAAAAAATTGTTTTTTGTGGAAAGCTTTTGCATATTATCGATGAAGAAAACGGAGGTGACTGGTAAAAAGTCGCCAGTTGATCGGTACGAGTAAGAAAGGAGCAGTTCGATGGTCAATGATCACCAAGAGTACGATTTTGGGAGCGGGGATGAGGCCGAGTCTCAATCTAATTCGAATCATGACAGCAGGGATAAAGGTCGCTACCGGGATGAGGTTTACTCAAAACGTGTTCCCGCAGGGAAACGGACGTATTTCTTTGATGTAAAGACCACGCGTTCCGGCGAAGACTACTTTATCACAATCACAGAGAGCAAGCGGATTGACGAAGGCCGCTATGAGAAACACAAGATCTTTCTTTACAAAGAGGATTTTGGAAAATTTGTTGCTGCCATGCACGAAGTTGTCATGCATATAAAGGATAATTGCCTTCCAGGTTTCGAGTTTCGAGGTCTACCCGAGATCACGGAAACATCTACTGAGAACATAGAGTAACGCGATTGGTCCAGATATGTAGTTAACCCAGTCTATGACCCGGATGTATTTACATCGGGGTCTTTTTGTTTGCGAACGTGCTACCGACCTGTCTAATATTTCTCAAGTAAACCCGTCACCGTGTGAGTCAGTCACTAGAAGCAATCCTTGACCGGGTCCGTCCCTCAGTTCGCCGGGAAAAGGCTTACCACGTCGGAGAATTGGAACGGATAGAAGTCAAGCTCAATCAGAATGAGAATCCGTTTCGACTGCCCGCCGAACTGCAGTCCGAATTTGCTGATATCCTCAGCGACTTTGCCGCGAATCGTTACCCCTCGATCTTTCCAGAACAACTGGTCTCGCGACTGGCGGACAATCTCGATGTTGATCCGCGAAGCATTGTCGTCGGCCACGGGTCCAACGAACTTGCCCACTTCTTGTCGTTGTGCTTTATCGAATCAGGTACGCGAGTGGTTTTGCCGCGACCGATGTTTTCCCTTTATGAAACAGTCGTTCGCCTCTTTGGCGGTGCTCTCGTCGAAGTGCCGTGCAGGGACGACTTCTCATTCGACACTGACGAGCTCCTTAAGCGAATCAGACTCCACGAGCCTGGCCTGACTATAATCGCAAATCCGAATAACCCAACCGGCCTCCTCATCGAGTCGTCCGTTATCGAGCAGATTGTGCAGCAGTCTGATGGAATAGTCGTTATCGACGAGGCATATATCGAGTTCGCTCCAGACGAATCGGTGTTGCGGATGGTCGAAGAGTATCCGAACCTCATAGTGCTTCGCACCCTGTCAAAGGCATTTGGCCTTGCTGGAATTCGAGTCGGCTATATGGTAGGTCATCCCGATCTAATTCATGAAATGAAAAAAGCGCGTCTACCGTTTATGATCGGGCATCATGACGAAAGGTGCGCCATCGCCCTCCTGAATCGGCCAGAATTAGTTGGAGACTGGATCGAAGATATGATTGAGCAAACGGCATGGTTGTCGGATCAACTAACACAGATGGATGGGGTCCGACCGATGCCGACGCGGACAAACTTTTTCCTGTTCAGTACAGATACTCCCGTTTCCGAAGTCGCTGACTTCCTAGGATCTTCGCACATAGCGATCAGGCAGATGAGCGGTTATCCTGAATTGCAGGCATATCTTCGTGTTTGTGCGGGAACGCCCGATGAGAACCAGAGATTCGTGGACGCGTTGAAATCAGCTATCAGATAAAAGTAAGGTACTTCAGACCAATACCGATCGGTCGATTAAATTACTCAGGCCAGACCTTAATACTTGCAGCAAGTCTTTATGGATTTTATTCAGGTTGATATCATTGCGTTGTCAACAAATCCTTCATCAGGTGGTGCTTATGCCCTGGTGTTAGGCGAAATTGATGGCAACCGGCGTCTGCCAATCATTATCGGACATTTCGAAGCTCAAGCCATTGCCCTCGAGCTCGAAAAGATTCAACCGCCGCGACCTCTGACTCACGACCTGCTGCGAGATCTTTTTGATGATCTGGGCGCGGAAGTCCTTGATGTAGTCATTAGCGAACTTCGAGAGGGTACCTTCTATGCAAGAATTCGGTACATCCACGATGGAGAAGAAGGGCACCTCGACTCCCGACCCAGCGATGCCATCGCCCTCGCTGTACGCGTAGACGCTCCGATCTATGTGAGTCCCGAAGTAATGGAAGATGCCGGTATCCCGTCCGAAGACGATGGCCTGACAGCCCTCACCGGTGCCGAGCCCGTCGAAGAAGATGAGGAAGCAGTTCTTCCTACATCAGAACTCGAGCGCCTCGAAGAGCAATTGGATCGCGCGATCCAGGAAGAGGACTATGAGAAGGCTGCAAAATTGCGCGACGATATCGAACGTTTCAAGAGCGAACTGAATTAGTATTCAAAACACGTCGACGACACTATCGAAACTAACGTGGACACCGAACAGGCTAGCGCCGTTACCATTCCCTTTAGCCATCTGTCGTCATTCCCGGATCTTTTTGCAGCGTACTGTTCCGACTATTCCCAACTGGCAGACTATTATTCGGGTGACCCGTTCAGCGAAGGAAGTCTCGCCGACGCCATCGAGCGAACATTAAGCTACGAGCGCGACCTCGATACACTAGCCGACGTATTGGTCGAGCAGAATGCCCGGTGGGGTAGCGACCTAAAGACTAATCAACGAATTGAAGCGCTCCGCTCCAGAGATACTGTTACCATTGTCACCGGTCAACAGCTGGGAGTTTTCGGTGGTCCACTTTATACACAGTACAAAATTCTCACAGCCATTCAGCTTGCTGAGAAGCTGGAGAAAACGTCGGGGAAAACTGTCGTTCCAATTTTCTGGCTTGCCGGCGAAGATCACGACTTCGACGAGGTAAAATCAGTTCGGATATCTCCTGAAAAGAAAGTCGGATTGGAAAGAGCCGGTGGTAATGGACCTGTCGGGCGAACGCTTCTCGACGATGCTGTAGCTGCCGAAATCGATAAACTCGAGTCTGAATACGCTGGCGGTGATGGAGCCCCGGCGTTACTTGAAGCTCTTCGACGGTACTGGGCCGCAGGAAGTACGTGGACAGATGCCTTTGCAAGATATACACGCTGGCTATTTGCTGACAGGGGACTCGTTATGATGTCCGTTGATGATCCCCGACTTAAAGCACTGTGTGCTCCGATATTTTCGAAAGCCGTCGCCTCTCATAAAGAACTGAACGCCAGCATAGATGAGCAGTCACAGAAACTGGCCACGAAGTTTCATGCTCAACTGACCCCGCGATCAACAAACCTGTTTGTTATCAGCGACGATGACCGCTTACCGCTTGATCCAAATGGTAATTCATTTCAGGCTGGCAATACGAAATATTCCAGGGATAAAATCGATGGTTTAATACGCGATTCTCCTGAACTGTTTAGTCCCAATGTTGTGACGAGACCGCTCGTCCAGGATCATTTGCTTCCAACTGTAGCGTACATTGCCGGACCCGGTGAAGCATCCTACTTCGCACAGCTCAAACCAGCGTATGAGTGGGCGGGAATTCCCATGCCTGTCATATACCCCCGGGCCAGCGTTACACTTGTGGAGGGAAACATCTCAAGAGCTATGGAAAAGGAGGGCATATCTTTTGAGAAAATCGATACTGACAAACAGCGAATGTTCACGGCACTCATTAAACGTTCCATGGACGACAGCATTACGGAGCTATTCGAAAATGCCAGGGTGTCGATAGATTCCGGAGTCAAGGACCTTGCTACAGGTGTTTCGGAAATTGATCCCACTTTGAAGAAATCCGCTCTGGCACTTTCATCGACGCTGGCCAAAGAGATTGGAAAATTACAGGCGAAAGTTGTTCGTGCGGAGAAACAGAAGCAGGAGACGACAATGACAAGGATCGAAAAGATCGTTGACAACTTGTACCCGGGAGGAGGGCTCCAGGAACGAACGGTCGCCATCTCTTACTTCCTTGCACGTTACGGAGTTGATTTCATGACGCTTCTTAACGAGCGGATCGACACCGATACTTCACAACACATGGTAATAGAGTTGTAGATGAGCAGAGAGAGCGAATCCTTATTTAGCCCCCTCGTCGAACAGGCAATAGAACTATCCTCGCAGTGGCACGATAAGACGTATCGCAAAGGCCGTTGGCGGGAGGAGTCTTTTCCAATTCCGACGGAAGAGTCTCTTCAGGTACCAGTCATTGCCCATCTTACTGCTGTCGGGATCATCGTGAAAGGAGCCGGCTGGGACGATGTTACCGTTGCTGCGGCATTTCTGCACGATATTATCGAAGATGGCAACGGTTATGGAGACTACTTCCGATATGAAAAACTCTCTATGCTGATCGGACAAGACGTCGCCGACCTGGTCATGGAGGTTACCGAATCGAAGTTTGATGATGACGGAAAGGTGCGTAGATGGAAAGATCGTAAGATCGGATACATTGAAAAACTAGCAGGTGCATCAGATCAAGCTCATGCTATCAGTCTGGCTGATAAGATCCACAACCTGTGGTCGATCAATGAAACACTCAACACCGGCGTGAATGTTTTCAAGAGTAGTCCCGGTCGGAAAGCGTTGGGAGCCAATCCCGAGGAACAGCTGTGGTTCTACAGCAATGTTCTCGAAGCAACTCGGTCAGGCAGCGATACCAGACTGAATCCGATGAGAGACAGGTTGGCGACGGAGATCGGAAGATTCACACTGCAAATTCGAGACATGTAGCTAC
Source organism: uncultured Rhodothermales bacterium (assembly GCA_965367755.1). Lineage (GTDB taxonomy): Bacteria > Bacteroidota > Rhodothermia > Rhodothermales > JABDKH01 > JABDKO01. The sequence continues at coordinate 21,959 of CBDUKH010000043.1, read as the reverse complement.
AATGTCGCATGAGTGACCATAATACACTGGTTGCTGACATAATCGATGCCGGCTGACTGGGCAATTAACTTCGCCTCATCGGTGGAGACTCCAAGCTGAGTCCAGATGACAGGTTTGGCGGATGATTTCGACCGCTCGATCACTTCCTCCACGACACTCAAAGTATATTTCGGGTTCCGAAAGATATTTACGATATCAATGTCGACATCAGCTGGTATGTCCAGAATTGAGTTGAAAGTCTTAATCCCTTCAACCTCTTCGTAATTCGGATTGACCGGGATTATCGAATACCCAGCACTGATCAGATAGCGGACTACCCGATTGCTCGGCCGGCCACGCTGGGGAGAGGCACCGACTACGGCAATAGTCGTCGCATTATTCAGAAGGTTTTCCAGATTCATTTCGGCTTGTCTGCCCTTGGGGAGCTAGTTTAGACGCGGGGAGTGGCTTTTTGCTTCCTGAACACGCACGTTTTGCGTGCGTACGAGTGCAATTACCATTTTTTTATCTGAGAACCAAATACATACGCGTCAATGTCGGGTTACAATCATTCCCAAATAGAAGCACGATGGCAGAAAGTCTGGGAAGATCAGAAGACGTTCGCTACCCCGAACGATGTCAGTACGACGGTTGAGAAATTCTACGTGCTCGACATGTTTCCCTATCCGTCAGGAGTAGGCCTTCATGTAGGACATCCGCTGGGATACATAGCCACGGACATTGTGGCCCGATACAAGCGGATGGTCGGTTTCAATGTCTTACATCCAATAGGGTTTGACGCGTTTGGTCTGCCTGCCGAACAATTTGCCGTCGAGCACGGCGTGCACCCTCGCGTCACCACGGAGCGTAACGTCGGCAACATGCTGACCCAGTTGAAACGACTTGGATTCAGTTACGACTGGGATCGGGTGATCTCGACAACGGATCCGGAATATTATCGCTGGACGCAGTGGATATTCCTCCAGTTGTACAAGTCCTACTTCGACGCTGAATCCGGCAGAGCAAGATACATATCGGATCTCGTATCCGAGCTGGACAGCGGTGCGCGACATATCGATCCGGATGGTAATGTTTCGAGCGATCCGACTGAGGCGTCGGTAGATTGGCAAGCACAATCTGCAGGTGAAAAAGAACAGCTGTTATCGAGTATACGGCTGGCGTATCTCGCCGAGGTACCGGTGAACTGGTGTCCCGGCCTGGGTACGGTACTCGCGAATGAAGAGGTTACCGCCGACGGTCGGAGCGAACGTGGCAACTACCCGGTCTTCAAGCGCCCGCTCAAACAATGGATGCTTCGCATTACAGACTACGCCGAGCGGCTTATCAGCGGCCTCGACTCTGTTGACTGGCCTGCTCCCGTGAAGATGATGCAGGAAAACTGGATCGGGAAAAGTGTAGGAGCAGAGGTAAGCTTCAACGTAGTTGGGTCTACTGAAACCATTGAGGTTTTCACGACTCGTCCGGACACGCTTTTCGGCGCTACGTATATGGTACTGGCGCCGGAGCACCCCCTGGTGGATAGGCTCACAACTCCCGCGCAGAAAAAGGCCGTCACAGAGTATCAGCAACTCGCCGAACGAAAGAGTGACGTTGACCGCGTAGCGGAGACCCGGGAAAAATCAGGCGTGTTCACAGGAGGATTTGCCGAGAATCCGGCGACAGGGCAGCAGGTCCCGGTTTGGATCTCAGACTACGTTCTGATGGGTTACGGTACCGGAGCCATCATGGCAGTGCCCGCCCATGACGATAGAGATTTTGAATTCGCTACCACGTTTGACCTACCCGTCATTCCGGTAATCGTTCCTCCTGCCGAATGGTTGAAGCAGAATGAGACGGACACGGAAACGTATCTCGCAGATCCCAAAACCCTTCGCGTGCCTTTCTGCGGCGACGGGGTTGCCATCAATTCAGTAAGAGATTCTGTAAATCTGAACGGCACTGAAACCGCTCAGGCGAAGGACAAGATGATCGAGTGGCTCGAGACTTCGGGTCACGGGAAGTATCGTATTCAGTATAAACTCCGTGACTGGTTGTTCAGCCGCCAGAGATACTGGGGTGAACCCTTTCCGATCTTACACGCTCCCGATGGATCCATTCGTCCGGTGGATGAAAAAGATCTTCCTGTAACCTTGCCTCCCATGGATGATTTCCGGCCGGATGCATCCGATGATCCTGACGCTCCACCACGGCCGCCATTGAGTCGTGCACCAGCAGACTGGCGCGAAGTGGAAATAGATGGGGTGACATACCATCGAGAATTAAATACAATGCCACAATGGGCCGGGTCTTGCTGGTACTACCTTCGCTTTATCGATCCCGACAATGGCGAGCGATTCGTCGACCCGGCGAAAGAAAAATACTGGATGGGTACCAAAGGAGTCGACCTGTATGTCGGTGGCGTTGAACATGCCGTCCTCCATCTGCTGTACGCTCGATTCTGGCAGAAGGTACTTTTCGATCTGGGTTACGTCTCCTGTGAAGAACCATTCGGACGACTCGTAAACCAGGGATATATACAGGCATTCGCATATCGGGACCAGCGCGGGATAGCTGTTCCAGCTGACGAAGTAGTCGATCAGGATGGAAATGCTGCGGTAGACGTTCAGGATCAGAAGGATCGCAGATTCAGCTGGAACGATGAGCCCGTCACCAAAGAGTATGGCAAGATGGGAAAGAGCCTCAAGAATGCAGTGAGTCCCGATGAGATTTGCGAGGAATACGGGTGCGATACGCTGCGTTTGTATGAGATGTACCTGGGGCCGTTGGAACAGTCTAAGCCTTGGAATACGCGTGACATCGTCGGTGTGAATCGATTTCTGAATCGGGTATGGAGAAACCTTATCTCCGAGGACGGACAGCCGTTGACTGTCGAAGGCGAAGAGAGTGAAGCAACCACTAAAATGTTGCATCAAACGATTAAGAGAGTGACGGACGATCTGAACCGAATGAGTTTCAACACGGCCATCGCTGCTCTGATCGAGATGAATTCATTCCTGATGAAACAGGACAATATTAAGCGAACGACAGCAGAAATATTCCTGACGTTACTTTCGCCGTTCGCTCCACACATCGCCGAAGAAATCTGGTCGCGGGTTGGAAACGATTCTATGTTGTCCAGTCATCCATGGCCGACTTACGACGCATCCATCCTAAAGGAAGATACTGTAGAGATCGCTGTACAAGTAAACGGAAAGGTACGTGCGTCCGTTGAAATAGGAGTGGACGAGACGAAGGACAACGTCCTGGCACTTGCAAAAGCAAGCGACAACATTCTGCGATACACTGACGGCAAGTCGATCGTCAAGGAAATTTATGTGCCTGGCAAGATCGTTAATTTGGTAGTCAAGTAATCTATGAAGCAACAACTGGACGTACTGGTATTCGGAGCACATCCTGATGACGCAGAACTTTTTTGTGGTGGCACTATCTGCGCATTGACCTCCCGCGGTTACCGGGTAGGCATTATCGACCTTACTCGAGGAGAGCTTGGATCTCGAGGATCCGCCGAACTGCGACAGGAAGAAGCGACCGAAGCTGCACGGATCGCCGGTATTGACGTTCGGGAAAATCTGGAAATTCCCGATGGCAATATCGAAAACACTACAGTGAACAGGCTCGCTATCATTCGTGCTATCCGACGCTATCGGCCCGGAATAATAATTGCGAACGCATTGGAGTGTCGACACCCCGACCACGGAGCCGCTGCTGCAATCGTAAAAGACTGTGTTTTTTATGCAGGCCTGCGAAAAATTGAAACTGACGATGATGGAGGGCCGCAACATGAATGGCGACCAGATCATTTGTTGCACTATGTGCAGGCAGTTCCATTCGAACCATCACTGGTTGTAGATGTGACGGATGTCTGGCCGCAGCGCATGGAAGCAGTGGGAGCCTTCAAGTCTCAGTTCTTCGATGCCAGTTATGAGGCCAAAGAAGGAGAGCCCGAGACCTTCATTTCGAGTCCTGAATTTCTGAAGACTATCGAGGCGCGAGCCAGAATGCACGGCCAGCGTATTGGCGTTGAGTTCGGTGAGGGCTTTCGCTATTCAAGCGGACCGGTAGGAGTATCCGACCTGGTAGCGACACTTGGCCGCAAGGCGATCGAGTAGAAACAGTAGCACAGGTTTCGGTTTGCGTCAGCGCGACTCGCCTATGTACTTAAGGAAGTCGTCGGTGGATGAGAAGCCCTCGCCGTTGACAGCGACTATAGCGGAGACGGACTGCATGAGGTGTGTTGCCTGATTCGGTGCCTCGTCAAGGAGCTTGGCACGCAGTCGCCGGAAGAAAGCCTCTGCACCTTTCTGTTCAGCGTCGGCGAGCAGAATGACAAGGTGTTGGCGTTCCGAATCTATCAGAAGGGCATCGTAGCTGCGTAAAAGTTTCTGTGTAATCTCTGCCACGAATTCGAAATCAAACTTCCGGGGGATCATGTCCTTTGTTCGGTCAAGTCGAATTCCAATGAGCAGGAATGGCGCGGCATCACGCTGGTAATTGTCAAAATAGAAGTCGGCAGCACTTGCGAACGATGACGGGTTCTCATGTATCTCAGGGTTGATGGCCCCCTGCCGGGATTCAGGAGTGACGATCTCGAAGGGCTGGACCAGGCCAATCAGCTCCCGATTCAATTCGGAAATTATCTGACTCTCGTATTCGTCCGGGACCTGGTCATCGGATTTGTCGCCGTTCGCAATTGATTTGTCCGCGGAGTCAACGCTTGTTGGCATCAGGATGTCCGGGTGCGTCATGTCATGTTCAGAGCCGACGGCGATGTCAACATCTTCAGGCGAAGAGGGTGCCTTAGCAGCAGGCTCGTCTTCTTCGTCATCCACTCTTTTGCCGATAGATGGTTCATCAGCTTCATGAATCGATTCGTCGCCAAGGGATTTATCATCTATCGAATATTCCGCTACCAGGCTGTCTACCCTCGGTAGCGAGGCATGCCATTGCTCCACGATATCAACCGGATCAGATTCGTCGTCACTAGCTGATTTCTCAATTGAATCGGACTCGTTTATGGCCGCATCGGTGGAGTCGGCCGGCGTCGACGCAGCATTGCTTTCTTTGCGTGTGGATGGCTGGTCAACCAGATCTTGTTTAGTATAGTTACCGGCATCAGAAGAAGAGACAATTTCGCGACCGGCACCCTGAATGTCGGCGTTCGAGTCGACGACTTTTTCGAGTTGCCAGTCAACGGTGAACTCTTTTGTTATGTGCCCGACGTTCGGTATGAGAGACAACGTGAAACTTTCAGCGTCCCTGTTGACATTTCTCTGTACGTGAATTGATCCAACTACCTGACTCTTCAGGTAGGCTACAACCCGCTCGGAATGAACATTTGCGGGTTCGGGCAACGCGATAATTGAGGTGACATTCAGGTCGTCCAGGTTATCGAGAAGCGAAACCATCTCACTTCGGAATCTGTCGAACGATTCAAATTGGACAAATGGTGTAAGGTCGTTGATGATTAGCCTTGTAGGTAAGTTCTCCTTCACGAGTTCCACCAACTGAGCCAGGGTATCAGCGCGTACATCATCGCTGATGCCCCGTGACTCAGACAGTGTAGGGAAACGTACCAGCTTCAAAAGGTCGTTTCGATTGGCTTCTTTAATATCGAAGCCAATAAGGGAAGAGTGGATGACAAGGGAACGTGGTCGATCTGTCGCGACCAGGAGACACTTTTCATTTCTTTTGCAGCCTTCGTGAGCGTACATCAAAGGAAGCAGACTGCGGCCGTCGGCAGTTCTCCCGTAAACGAGATACGTGCCGCCCCGGTACAAACCGGACCAGAGTTGGTCAATTTCGTTAATTCCGCTAGGAATTCTTGAGACGATTGGACTCGTCATTGCCGCCTTCTAAGAAATGCACAAATGAAATGTTGCTATCAAAACGCAAACGTTGTGCCACTAGTAAAAGATCTAGCTCGATTGGGGGAATCAGGCTCTGTTGTAGTAAAAACGTACTCCGACCGGCATTTCACGCTCTCAAAAAGGGAATTCGTCTCAATTCGGAACGTCCGCAAAGTGTTCGAAACGAGATTATTGACCCATTCTGCTTAGCGATCTCGCGAACGCCGCGAAATACGTGGGACCGTACTCGATGTGGTCTTTAACGCCTGATATGACATCAGCATCAGCTCTCTGGCTTCACTATCGTTCACCAGGCAACGAGTGACCTGATTTCGGTGGGATTGCGACAATTTTCGCGATAAATACGCCCCCATGACGTTTGGGTCGTGGCAATCGAGGTGGTCAATTGCTTCAGGGCTATCACGTGTTGATTCTTTGACCATCGGACAGGGATATGGTATTCTGGTGGAAACGAAGTACACAAATTTTCGGCTATTTGGCCTGCACTTTTAAACGTTTTAAAAACAGTGATTGACAGGGTCATAAATGACTACACTATGAATATGAGTAGCTATGCTGAATTGCGTCGACTCCGGTTGAATACTTGACCTTGAGTACGGATATTGCCGTTTCGTTTGTAAGGAAACTTCTATGGACAAGGATCTCCGATCAATACAACAGGCACGGGAACTCATAGAGCAGTCTCATGAGGCGTTCCTGCGTTACAAGGATAAGGACCAGGCAACGGTTGATCGGATCGTGGAAGCGATGGCGAAGGCTGGCGAAAAGGCTGCGTCTACACTCGCGCAGCACGCCCACAAAGAAACTGGATTTGGTCGCGTCGATAGCAAAACCCAAAAGAATCTTTTCGCCACACGGACTTTGCTGTCGAGGATGTCGGGTATGCGCACGGCTGGCATTATTAACAAACTGGAAGGCGATTCCATTTGGGAGATCGCTGTACCTATGGGTGTTGTAGCAGCCCTTGTTCCGTCGACTAATCCAACTTCGACGGCCATGTACAAAGCCATTATTGCAGCCAAGGCACGATGCGGTATCGTGATGAGTCCGCATCCACGCGCGGTGCAGTCGACGGCAGCGGCTTTGAAGGTCGTAGCAGACGCAGCCTACGCTGCAGGTGCACCCAAGGGATTGTTTGGCTGCATGACTGAGGTTAGCCTCCCGGGTACGAACGAGCTTCTGGAGAACCCCGGTACTGATGTCATTTTGGCGACAGGAGGTACCCCGATGGTTCGTGCCGCTTATTCAAAAGGAAAACCCGCGTACGGTGTGGGGTCCGGGAACGTACCTGTCTATGTGGACCGTTCGGCAGATATTGACAAGGCCGCAGCAGATATCATGTACGGGGTGTCATTCGACTGGGGGACCCTCTGCTCGACAGAGCGAAGCGTCGTCGCGGACGTTCCGATCAAGAAAAAGCTTATCGAGGCGATGAAAGCGCAGGGGGCAGTGTTTCTGAATCAGTCGCAGTCGGACCAACTCCGGAGCTTTCTTGTCACCAAGGGACATTTAAATGTCGACCAGGTGGGAAAAAGTCCATCGACCATTGCCCGGCTTGCAGGCTTTTCAGTTCCAGACAATACCCGTGGGCTGGTCGCAGAAGTCACTCAGGTCGGCAAGCAGGAGCCGTTGTCTATGGAGACGCTCTCTCCCATCTTGTCGTTCTTTACGCAGGATGGTTGGGAAGATGGATGCAAGCGATGTATTGAGATTCTCAACTTCGGCGGGATGGGCCATACGCTGGCACTTCATTGTACCAACGAACGGGTCATCGAAGCGTTTGCCCTCGAAAAGCCCGCCATGCGTATTGTTGTGAATACCGTCGCTGCCCTTGGTTCAGTTGGTTATACGAATCGACTATTTCCAGCAATGACCCTGGGGCCAGGAGCGGTGGGTGGGTCGATCACGAGTGACAATATCTCCCCCATGCACCTCGTCAATATCAAGAGGCTTGCGTTTGAAACTGAGTCAGTCCACTCGAATCTTCCGGGTGGTCGCTCGTCGGTCGGTCGGCAAGCCCCGGCAGATGTCGGTGGAACGAGTAGTTGGATGGAAGAAATAGAAGAACGATTACGCGCAAGGGCCGGAAATGCTGGCACCCCCCGACCGAAACCGGCAGTCGAATATGCACATTCGCGATTAAAGCCGTCAGTTGTTGAAGCAGCGCCATCGAAAAAAGAATTCACACGCACTGGAAATGCACTTTCGGAAGATGAAATCGAGAAAATCATCAACCGTTTTAAAAAATAGCTAGTTCGACTGGCACGCCGCTGATTAATTGACTGGCACCCTGCGAGGCCGGTATATTAAGCGATTCTATTATTCTCGCTCAGCGCCCACGACTTTATGGCAAATACCAGTGATTTTCGAAATGGTCTAACTCTCATCTGGAATGGAGATCTATGGACCATTGTAGAATTTCAGCACGTAAAACCGGGAAAGGGCGGAGCTTTCGTTCGAACAAAATTGCGGAATGTCCGCACAGGCCGTATCAATGATAATACGTTCCGGGCTGGCGAAAAGGTTGAGACAGCTAGAATTGAAAGGAGATCGCATCAATACCTCTACGAAGACGACCTGGGTCTGCATTTCATGAACACGGACACGTACGAGCAGTTGTCATTACCTGCTGACCGCGTTGAGGGTAAAAGTTTTATAAAGGAAGGCGGCGTCGTCGATATTATGTTTCATGCTGAAACTGAGGAAGCCGTAAATATCGAAATTCCCAAAGTAGTCGACCTCGAAGTGAAAGAGACCGAGCCAGGTGTGAAGGGTGATACGGCGACAGCCGCTACGAAACCGGCAACACTTGAAAGTGGCGCGATTGTTAACGTCCCTCTGTTCGTGAATGAGGGTGACATCATCCGTATTAGCACGGAAGATGGAAGTTATATTACGCGCGTTAATAATTGATAGACTAGACTATAGTCAAACCTACAATCAATTCTATGGATATTGACCAGATTAGAGCCTTACTTGAACTCGTCGCCGAGAGCGGAGTCGCAGAGGTTGAACTGGAAGACGATGAATTTCGGATGGTAGTTCGAACGGTTTCATCCCAGACAGTCGTTCAGCAGGCACCGCAAGTCGTTCACGCCGCGGCAGCAGCGCCTGTCGCAACTACCCCCGCCGGCCAACCTGCAGCGGCGCCTCCGCCAGCACCAGCTGCGGAAGCGGAAGCTCCGGCCTCTGGAACGACGGTAAAGGCACCGATCGTCGGGACGTTCTACGAAGCACCTTCTCCCGACGCTGGCCCTTTCGTCAAAGTTGGTGATACGGTCAAAGTGGGAGACGTACTTTGCATCATAGAAGCCATGAAGCTGATGAACGAAATCGAAAGCGAAGTGTCAGGGGTTATCAAGGAAATCCTTGTGCAGAATGCCCAACCCGTTCAGTACGACGAGCCACTCTTTATAGTTGACCCATCGTAGGCAGGACGCAACTAGTGTATTCCGGCCGACAATTTAATCCCATCAAGGTGAAGCAGTGTTCAATAAAGTTCTGATTGCCAATAGAGGCGAAATTGCTCTCAGGATTATCAGGACGTGTCAGGAGATGGGTCTGAAAACAGTCGCTGTGTATTCCACAGCAGATACAGACTCATTACACGTAAGGTTTGCAGACGAAGCCGTTTGCATCGGACCACCTCCGTCACGCGACAGCTATCTTAAAATAGATCGAATTATTGCGGCAGCAGAAGTCACCGGGGCAGATGCGGTTCATCCGGGCTACGGTTTTCTCGCCGAGAACGCTGAGTTCAGTGCCATATGTGCTGACCATGGAATGAAGTTCATAGGGCCGTCGCCGGAAACCATCAGACTGATGGGCGACAAGAGCCTGGCGAAAGACACAATGCGAAAAGCGAATGTGCCCACCGTTCCAGGTTCAGACGGTGAAATAGATTCAGTAGCGGAAGGCAAAAAAGTTGCCGATCAGGTAGGCTACCCAATAATGGTGAAGGCGAGTGCCGGCGGAGGCGGTCGTGGTATGCGTCTCGTCAGGACGGCGGAAGAATTTGAGAGCCAATTCTCGACAGCATCTAACGAGGCTGAGGCTGCCTTCGGGAACGGCAGTGTCTACATAGAGAAATTTGTCGAAAAGCCTCGCCACGTTGAGATCCAGCTCCTCGGCGACGGCCAGGGCACTGTAAAACACTTCGGGGAACGCGAGTGCTCGATTCAGCGACGACACCAGAAATTGCTGGAAGAATCCCCATCTCCTATTGTGGACGAAGTACTCAGGCAGAAAATGGGAGACGCCGCAGTCAACGGTGCGATGGCGGTCAATTATGAGGGCGCAGGTACCGTCGAATTCCTGGTAGATGCTCATGGTGATTTCTACTTCATGGAAATGAATACGCGGATTCAGGTTGAGCACCCCGTGACCGAAGAAGTTGCCGATTGCGATCTGGTAAAGTATCAGATTCTCGTTGCCATGGGAGAGAAAATTGAAAATCCCGAACCGGCGAAGCTCGAAGGTCATGCAATCGAATGCAGGATAAATGCAGAGAACCCGTTTCGAAACTTTTCGCCGTCGCCAGGCACAATCGTTGCGTTTCATCCACCTGGAGGTCATGGCGTCCGCGTTGATACACATGCGTATGCGAACTACGTCATCCCGCCGTACTACGACTCAATGATTGCGAAACTGATAGTTCGGGCACGCACAAGAGACCTTGCCATAAACAAGATGCTGCGCGCACTCGACGAGTTCATTATCGAAGGAGTGAGTACGACGATACCGTTTCACAAGCAACTCCTTCGGGATGAGAAATTTGTTGCCGGCGATTTCGATACCACGTTCTTGGAAACTTTTATACTACAGAAGACAGATTAACTAGATGAAATACCCATCAGACTTACGATATACAAAAGACCATGAGTGGATCAGGGTCGAGGATGGCAATATGGCTGTCATCGGAATTACTGACTTCGCGCAGTCCGAGCTGGGAGATATTGTCTTCGTCGAGCTGGAAAGTGTAGACACGGAAGTCTCCCGGGAAGAAGTGTTTGGCACCGTCGAAGCCGTGAAGACCGTTTCGGAGCTTTTCGCACCGGTGTCCGGTCGAATCGTTGAGTTAAACGACAAACTTGAAGCGACCCCAGAGGTCGTCAATGAAGATCCATATGGCGAAGGATGGATGTTGAAAATTGAACTGAGCAATCCATCGGAGATCGAAGATCTACTGACTGCTGATGCCTACTCAGAGATGGTCGGTTAAAGGCGTAGATCTTTCTATATGCACGACAAAATAATTATCCTGGATTTCGGGTCGCAGTACACACAGCTTATTGCTCGCAGGGTTCGTGAGCTTGGTGTTTATTCCGAGATCCATCCTTGTACAGTCTCTGTTGACTTCATTCGCGAACTTCAGCCGACCGGACTAATCCTGTCAGGTGGACCGTCATCTGTTTATGACGACGATGCTCCACAACTTGACCCGTCTGTACTTCAGTTGAAGCGATCAGATGATTCCGCCGTTCCGGTCCTTGGTATTTGCTATGGATTGCAGCTCATGGCACACCACGAAAACGGGAAGGTCGCCAGAGCTGACCGCAGAGAGTATGGCCGGGCCGAGCTTAAGATCGACAGCGACACAGACCTGCTTAAAGGAGTCGCTAACGGATCGCACGTCTGGATGTCCCATGGTGACCATCTTGTAGAACTTCCTTCTGACTACGAAATCATCGGGCATACTGATAATGCATCGGTTGCAGCTGTTCGCTCGAGGACGAGACCTTTTTTCGGGGTGCAGTTTCACCCTGAAGTTGTACATACAGATTGCGGCGAGGCGATACTCTCAAATTTTGTAAAGGAAATCTGCGGGTGTACTGGCGACTGGACTCCGGCTTCTTTTACCGAAGAAAAAATCGCACAGATTCGAGAGCGAGTTGGTGATGAAACCGTCATCCTCGGCTTATCGGGAGGCGTAGACTCGTCTGTCGCTGCAGTGCTTCTGCACGAAGCGATCGGGGACCAACTCGTTTGCATATTCGTGAACAACGGCCTCCTCCGGAAAGGCGAATGGGAGCAAGTTCAGACGACGTTCCGGGACAGTTTTCATATCAACCTTGTCGCGAGGGATGCTTCCGACTTATTCCTGGACCGGCTGAAAGATGTTGTCGATCCGGAGCAGAAACGCGTGATAATTGGCAACACGTTTGTTGACGTGTTCGAGGATTGCACGAAACATGTGGAAGAGAAGCTGGGCATTAAGCCCAAGTTTCTCGCACAGGGAACACTTTACCCGGATGTCATCGAAAGCGTTTCATTTAAAGGGCCGTCTGCGACCATCAAGACCCACCACAATGTCGGAGGGCTTCCTGAGGACCTTTCGTTTGAGATCGTCGAACCGTTCCGAGAGTTGTTCAAGGATGAGGTTCGTGAAATAGGGAGGCTCCTGAAAGTGCCTTCGGAAGTTGTTGACAGACATCCGTTTCCTGGACCGGGACTCGCCATTCGCGTGCTCGGAGCAGTAACTCCGGAGAGGCTACGCATTTTGCGCGAGGCAGATGCTATCTTTATTGGCGAACTAAAGGAATCAGGCTTGTACGATGAGGTCTGGCAGGCGTTTGTCGTTCTGCTGCCCGTGCAGACAGTAGGTGTTATGGGAGATCAACGGACATATGAGAATGTCTGCGCGTTAAGGGCTGTAACATCCAGAGATGGGATGACCGCAGACTGGGCGCACTTGCCGTATGAGTTCCTTGCTCGCGTCTCCAACAGGATCGTTAACGAAATTGATGGAATAAATCGGGCAGTTTACGATATTAGTTCGAAACCGCCGGCGACGATTGAGTGGGAGTGATAAGTTTCTCCAAAATTATGAGATAAAAATGGCTGATACAGTAGTGTCATTCTTTAGACTGGCTCAGCTTTCGGTGCTCGCAATTGCAGTTTCTGCAGCGACCCTTCTGAGTGCCCAAGCGCAAGTTGCTCAAAACGACGAAGCCGACCTCGTCTTCCAGCAGGCTGTTGAGGCATACGAGGCGGGAGATTACGGAATGGCGTCCCGAAGATTCCAGATTGTTGTTAATTCGTATCCCATCAACACGAAAACGACTGCATCGTGGGCGATGGCTGGTAAGGCGCTGTATCAGGTGGGAGATTACGAAGGCGCCGCAGATCTCCTCTCGGAATTTGTGGCTTTGTATCCTACAAGCAAATATGCCCCCGAAGCCAGAACGCTGGTGGCATACTCGCAGGAATACATCGACGTGCTTAACAAAAGCAACATCACAAAAATCGGAGTGTTGCTACCACTGGAAGGCGATTCGCGATCGTTAACGCAGGCAATGTTCGACGGAATCCGCCTGGCTGTAGACGAATTTAACAGCGTTCCTGGTCGCAACAATTCCAAAGCCAGAATTATCTTTCGAGAAAGCGCCAGCGACGCAATTGTCACTACACGTTCTGTACGTGATCTGGCCGAGCAAGGTGTATCGATAATCATCGGGCCGTTGTACAGTAGCGAAGCGCTGACGGCAGCTTCTGTCGCAGAAAATGTTCGGGTTCCGCTTCTTGCTCCACTTGCAACCGACGAAGAAGTGTCGGAAGGTCGAGAATATGTTTTCCAGGCAAATCCGACGATCTCAATGCGCGGTCGACTTATGGCACGATTCGCAGTTTCTGGACTTCGCCATAAACGCTTCGGCGTAATAGCCGAATTCGACAATCAGGTCAGTGAAAAAATGGCCGAGGGTTTTCAGGACGAAGTGCTCCGGCTCGGTGGCGAAATCGATTTTGTTGAGTTGCTGCCGGGAAGCAATGCCTGGTTTCGATTGAAAGACAGATTTATACCTGACTCCCTACTCAACATCGATGCTATTTATATGCCCATTGCAGGAGGGAGTGCGTCGACGCTGGTAAAAGGTGCACTGGATTCTTTTGATAGAATTGGTGTTCCTGTCCGGCTCCTGGGAAACAAGGAATATCACAACCTTCCCTCCAAGTCTCAAGCCAGCGCATATCATACGGTTTACACAACCGACTTTATGCTCAATCCGGAGGATCCGTCAATGGCGATTTTCGATCAGCGCTACGAGGCGCTGAGAGAGTCCGAGCCCACGACATTGTCTTACGTCGGCTATGATGTAACTCGTTTCACCCTTCAGCAACTTCTAGGTGAGAAGGACGGTCGAAAGGCGCTTGAAAGGTCTGGCTACTATCAAGGACTGGGAATCAGGATCGATTTTCAGGGTGGAAATGTCAACGAGGCACTCTACTATTTGCGATATCGGAACAATCAGGTCGAACTGGTCCGATAGAGGAACTGGCAGCGCGACTATCGGTTAATTCGGATCCCGGAAGAGGAGATGGACTAACCCAAATGGCCGATAGACTAAACGGTTAGTCCCAATCGTTAGTGCCTCATCGACGCATCCTAGCAATTACGAATCAAGCAATTTTGAGAAAGATTAAATTATACGCTGCCTTATTGACTGCAGTATTCGTCGTGGGGGCGGGTTGCTCCGGATCGGGTGGTGTCAGGTACGATTCTCCTGAAGAAGCCTATACGAATGGGAAGCGTTACTTCGAGGAAGGCAAATATCTGAAGGCAATAGAATTTCTTCAAGGTTCTTTCGACTTTGGCCCGACGCATGAATTTGCCGCTGATGCGCAGTTGATGCTGGCACGAGCGTATGCTGCAAACAAGGATTATCTCCTTGCAGCTAACGAGTACAATCGCTTCATACAAATCTACAGACTGGACCCACGTATCCCAGAGGCTGAGTTCGAGTATGCGATGACCTTCTTCCATCGCTCACCGCAGTATCAGCTTGATCAGACGGAGACAGAAAAAGCGGTTCGGCAATTTCAATTATTTATCGACAAATATCCCAGAAGCCAGTACGTTGCTGACGCGGAAAATATGATTCGTGACCTGCGGGAAAAACTTGGCCGTAAAGCCTTCGAATCAGGTCGTCTGTACGAGAGGCGAGATTTGTTTCAGGCTGCAGCCGTTTCGTACGAGCAGGTCTTTGACAAATACCCTGACACAGTATGGGCCGATGATGCTCTTCTCGGAGCGGTGCGAGTCTACATTCAATATGCCAGGAACAGTGTTGAGTCGAAGCAAGCTGAACGCTACGATAAAGCTCTCGAAAACTATCAGCGTCTGCGCCAGCTCTTTCCCGCCGAACCAGTAACCCTGGAAGCGGAAAAGATGATCAAGGCAGCTGGATTGTCACTGGATGGCCTGGCCTCGGGATCGTGAACGAATCTGCATCGGGTACCAGGCCAAAGCTCGCGATTTTCGGCGGCTCATTCGATCCACCGCACCTCGGACATCTTATTCTTGCAGAGCAAATCAGGGATCAATTCCAGATCGACCGTCTGATTTGGATGCCCGGTTACCTCCCGCCTCACAAACAAGACTATGCTCTTGCCAGTCCGCAGAATCGCCTGGCGATGGTGACAATCGCGATTGCGAGCAATCCGGGATTCGAAGTTAGTGACCTTGAAATCGATCGGAAGGGTATCTCGTTTACAGTGGACACGCTGGAGGAAATCAGTTCCCAGTATCCCGAAAGCGAATTATTCCTGATTGTAGGTGCGGATAGTTTTGTGGGGATGGATACATGGTATTTGCCGGATCGAATTCGAGAACTTGCAAAACTGATTGTTTATGGCCGCAAAGGTTCGGATTTGACTCGCAATGAAGATGGCGATATTCTGTTTGCAGACGGACCAGATATAGACATCTCCAGTACGCTGGTTCGCAATGCGATGAGGTCGGGACGCTCGATCCGATATCTGGTTACAGATGAAGTTCGGCACTACATAGCAGAAAATAAGCTGTACATCTAACAACTATCCTTGACATCGATGACTACGTGTTTTATCTACGTAGATCAATCTTGGAGTCAGCGCACAAGCGTCGAATGGTCGGCGGATGGTTGACTCACCAACTATTGTGAGCGACTATTCCTGATGTATTTCAAATCCACCTGGATCGTGCATGAGTGATCCCACCTGGATCTCGATACTCCCACCCGTCCTGGCTATTGTTCTTGCCATCTGGACGCGACAAGTATATCTATCACTTGCCGGAGGCTTGTGGCTAGCGTGGACCATTCTAGAGGGATGGAATCCCGTAGCAGGAATTGGTTCGGCGATTGAAGGAGCAATCACGGTGTTTGGTGACGCGGGCGATGCCCGTGTGATAATATTTACACTCATCATCGGTGCACTTATTGCAACTGTCGAAGCATCCGGTGGTGTTCGCGGTTTTGTCAACTTGCTAGAGTCCAACAAGTGGGTAGACACCGCCAAGCGTTCGCAGTTGTTGGCCTGGGTTACTGGTGTTATTGTCTTTATCGAATCGAATATCACTGTACTTGTCGCAGGTTCGGTTGCTCGTCCCCTTTTCGATCGGTTCAAATCATCGCGAGAGAAACTCGCGTATATCATCGATTCGACATCGGCGCCAATCTGTATTCTCATTCCGATAAACGCTTGGGGAGCTTATAACCTTGGAATACTGGATGGACTTGGTGTAGAGAATGCACTCAGCGTCTTTCTCCAGTCAATCCTGTTTAACTTTTATGCGATCGTTGCAGTCGTGTTGACGCTTCTCGTTATTCTTTTCGATATCAATATCGGACCTATGAAGAAAGCGGAGGAGCGGACGAAGAAAGGTTTGCTGTTGTGGCCCGACTCTACCCCGATGATCGATGCCGAAGTCCTGTCTCCAAAGCCCATCGCAGGTGTTCCTGAACGAGCTCGCAATATGATTTTGCCAATCCTGGCGATGGTCGTGTTCATGCCGATTGGATTAGTGATTACAGGTGGTGGTGATTTTTTAGAAGGGTCCGGTTCTACGAGTGTACTATGGTCCGTCCTAATGGGTCTGGGTGTAGCATGGATATTATTGCTGTCGCAGAAGATCTTTTCTATTGATGAGCTGGTCAAGATAAGTCTCAAGGGTGCCGGTGCACTTGTACCGTTAGCGTTGATTCTTCTTCTGGCCCTTGCCTTAGGAGATGTTGTGAAAGCCCTTGGAACAGGAGTTTATGTCGCTCAAGTTACCGCTGGCACGATGCCCAACTTCGTTTATCTTCCGTTGGTCTTTCTCGTGTCGGGAGGCATTGCATTTTCAACAGGTACCAGTTGGGGTACGTTCGCTATAATGCTACCGATTGCTGTGCCCGCCGCGGCTACACTCGGATTGCCGTTAGCGCCTTTTGTTGCTGCGTCTCTGGCAGGTGGTATCTTCGGCGACCACTGTTCGCCAATCTCTGATACAACAATCATTTCATCGATGGCAGCGGCCACTGATCATATCGACCACGTCCGGACTCAGCTTCCATATGCCCTGATCGGTGGAGCAGTTTCAGTCGTCCTGTTTGGCATCCTCGGCGCGACGTTGTAGGTAGTCAGTCTGAGCAGTTTGTAGTCGAATAATCAGTTGTCATTAGTAAGCAATGCTCAACCAATCTGCGGTATTCAGCTGGCCCGGAATAATTCTCGGAGCGCTTGTATTCGGCTTCCTTTTCGAGCTCGTGTTCATATTGTTCGAGTATCTGGCAGATGGCAAGATTGGCCTGTCGCCACAAATTCTGGCTTTCGGTGCCGCCGCAGTTGTGTCGTATATTGTAGCCTGCATGTTTGTTCGCCGATCGATTTCCCGAGAAGAATAAGGATTGGCTGCCCGGATCGTTAGGATTCTATAATAAGCCACCGATTAGAAGACTAGTGGGGAGTAAACATTGCACAGTTTTCTTCGTTGTTACATTGTGACTAATCACGAATTCTGATATCGATATGGAGACGCCTGAAGATCTTGCCACCTTTGAATCTCGCATTGCCGAGGGAAGCAAGATAGAGCCTAAAGACTGGATGCCTGACGGATATCGGAAACAACTGATCCGAATGATGTCTCAACACGCGCATTCGGAGATAGTGGGCATGCTGCCTGAGGGTAATTGGATCACACGTGCTCCGAGCTTGCAGCGGAAGATGACGCTACTCGCTAAAGTACAAGATGAAGCGGGGCACGGCCTATACATCTATAGTGCCACCGAGACGCTGGGAGTTGACCGGGCAGAATTGAATGACCAACTCCTGACTGGAAAAGCCAAGTACTCGTCGATATTCAATTATCCAACGTTAAGTTGGGCAGATATTGGCGTTATTGGCTGGCTCGTAGACGGTGCCGCGATTGTCAATCAAACCATGTTGGCGAAAGCATCTTACGGACCATACTCTCGTGCCATGATTCGCATCTGTAAGGAGGAGAACTTCCACAAGAAGCAGGGATTTGAAATCGTGACTGTTCTGGCCAGTGGAACACCTGAACAAAAAGCCATGGTGCAGGACGCCGTCAATCGATGGTGGTGGCCATCCCTGATGATGTTCGGCCCGCACGATGCCGAATCAACGAATAGCGGGGACCTGATGAAGTGGGGCGTGAAACGAAAATCGAATGATGAGCTCCGCCAGCATTTCGTCAATATCACAATTCCACAGGCCACGGCCGTGGGTCTCACTGTTCCAGATCCAGAACTTGAATACGACGAAGAGTCGGGCAACTGGAACTTCGGTGAAATTGACTGGGACGAATTTTACTCAGTGATCAAGGGTAACGGACCTTGCAATCGCGAACGCCTGAGAGCACGACAGGCAGCACACGATGATGGCGCCTGGGTCCGGGAAGCCGCTGCTGCTTACGCAGATAAACATCGCACCAACTAACGGCAATATTTTTTCGGAATGGACGAACAATCGACATCTTCACTCTGGGAAGTGTTTGTACAACCACAGGCGGGCAAGCCGCACGAACACGTTGGAAGTGTGCGCGCTCCCGATTCGGAGATGGCACTACAAAATGCTCGTGACGTGTATACGCGCCGTGGAAAAGCGGTAAGTATCTGGGTGGTCGAAGCCTCCGAGATTACTGCCTCGTCTGATGACGAGGCGGATTCCTTCTTTGACCCTGCCGACGACAAAATCTACAGGCATCCTTCATTTTATTCCGTACCTCGCGGGGTCCGCAACGTTTAAGGATATGACAGGTGCATCACTTTCTGAAACGGTAAGCGACGAGCTTAAGGAGCCACTTTCGGACTTCATGTTGAGCCTGGGTGACGACGCGCTGATCCTCGGGCACCGACTTTCAGAATGGTGTGGGCATGCGCCAGCTCTCGAAGAGGATATTGCGCTTGCAAACATCGCACTTGACGAGATTGGTCGGGCCAATGTTTTCCTGATGTATGCTGGCGAACTTGAGGGGAGAGGCCGGAACCAGGACAAGTTGGCATATTTTCGCAACGACGTCGATTACCGAAACCTGCTCCTTGTCGAGCAGCCCAATAAAGACTTTGGCTACACCATAGCCAGGCAGTTTCTTTTCGATGCTTACGCCCTCCCGCTATTTGAGACGATCGGAAAGAGCAAAAATGAAATCCTTGCCGGACTGGGCCAGAAGGCAGTGAAAGAGATTCGTTACCATTTGCGCCATTCACGCAGTTGGATCATCCGATTGGGCGATGGGACCGAACTCAGTAAGCAAAGAATTCAGGCAGCAATCGACGACTTATGGTTGTTTACTGGAGAAATCCTTGAACAGCCATTGGGCACGGGTACTCTCGTCGAGGCTGGTCTGATTCCAGAATCAATATTCAAAGTTAGCGATACCTGGCGCAACGTAGTCAGTCAAACGCTCGAGGAAGCGACGCTTAAACTGCCGGATGAGGAGGATTTCATGGTATCCGGAGGCCGGCGTGGTATCCACTCCGAGCACCTCGGATATATACTGGCAGAGATGCAGATACTGGCTCGCTCTCACCCAGAAGCATCATGGTAGCAACGACGGAACAAGATATCCTTGGGATCCTGTCTGAAGTCTTTGACCCGGAGGTGCCCGTACTCAACATCGTCGAGATGGGCATCGTGCGGCGCGTTGAAGTCGGTGCTGATGACTCCGTGCGTGTCTTTATCGTTCCCACCTACACGGGCTGTCCAGCGATGAATGCGATTGAGGTGCTCGTACGCAAGGCGTTGAATGATGCCGGTCTTCAGGACGCCGTCGTAACGACACTTTTTCACGAGGCGTGGTCAACATCATGGATGACCGACCAAGCACGTGAAAAACTCCGCGAATACGGGATTGCCCCACCAGACGAAAAAGGTGATCCTGAGGCACCTGTACCGTGTCCATTCTGTGGCTCAGACAATACCCGAATGCAGAGCTATTTCGGGTCGACAGCGTGCAAGTCGATGCACTTCTGTGACGCCTGCGTTCAGCCGTTCGAACATTTCAAGTGTCACTAACTATTTGATGCGGTAGCCACCATCTTCGTTGTTGAAGATCCACGCCGCAACCGCGCCGATTTCAATAACGTCCGAAAGGTATGTTGAACGGGAAATCGATGTAGTCCCCTCAGTCTGCAGATTATGCTGCGCCGCTCGCATACTTGCGAATCGGTCCTGCCATTCCTTCATGTTATCAGACCTAAGATCAATCCAGCCTTTGGCTGCCCACTGGTTCAGATCATCCGGCGTTATCGCGGCATCGTCATAAATGCTCTCGGGGATGTTGATCCGAGGACCGCGAATAAGATTCTTTCCGTCTGGGGATAGAATCGGGACTCCAATTGAAACGATCATCGATCGTAGCGTGTCGTCATTATTTACAATATCGAGCAGCCTGCGACCCATTTCATCAGGGTCTGCATCGATTACGGCCTGTAATGTTTTATAGGCTAGTCGAAGTAGGTGAGCTTCGTAAAGAATCTTGGAGAGTTCCGGCGGACCAAGATGCCCCACGGCGATACTCGCAATTCCAGTTTCGTCTTCGATGCGTTCAAGTTTTTCAAGGGCCGTGTGCCGGAGAACACCAGCCCGATAGCTCGGGGAGATTACGTTGCTATCAACACCAGCAATGACGTCAATACCGGTATTGCTACCTTTGATTTCGAGTACTATCTGGTGAGCAATCTCCTCCGGAGTTACGAACTCCATCTGATCCAGATAAGTGATGGTCTCGAACTCGCCGCGCGCAAAAAATCCGTTTTCACCCGTGTCGACTCCAGCCATTTCAAGCGGTCCTAATTTTTTATACGACTCTTCCGAATCCCGGACCTGCAGGTGGTCAGATAGTTTTTCCTCAATAGGATCGTACAGATATTGCGGTTGGCCCTGACGTTTAACGGCCTGATGATTCACTCGTCTGTAGCCGATCATTGCTGCCGGTTTGACTTCTTTGACGAGCGGGCCGTCGGGAGTACGCGCCATCAGGAAAAGCAATCCGGTATGAGCAAACGCCATAGCCGTTTTGGCCATGAGTTGCACGCTCGGGCGATCTTCGCTATGCGTATATGGGATGTTCAATCCCATTCCGCCGGTGCCTGTCGTACCAACCTTGACATACAGACGGGTTCCGACTTTTGACAGAGCCGAATGAAGCAGCCGTATGTGTCGAATCAACTGCATCGTACTCTGGGAAATAAGGAGAGTGCCTACCTGCTTCTCCAGTTCGTCGATGTCCTTGTTGATAGCCTCGCTGTCTTCGGATTCCTGAATGTTGCTCCGAAGTCTGTCGAGGATGTCGTGTGTTTTGAGTGACGTCTTCTCGACGTCTTGATAGCTCAACCCCGTCGCGGTGTTAATGCAATCGACCATTACATCGGGGCAATGCTCTTTGACCATGCCGACCAGAGTTGACCGTTCGTAGGCGTCGTCAATGTCGCCAAACAGGTCGGCGTATAAAGATTCCCGCCGATCCTTCCTGTCTATCAGGGAAGTCCGAGACTCCATCTTGAACTCATCTCGTACAAAGATATTACCCCAGGCTCCAACAAATTCTACGTTCGGGAATTCCGATCTGGCGATTGCCAGGAAGGAAGTAACTTCCTCTTCGAAAAGGCCAGCTATAATGATTTTCTCAGGCTTCAGCTGGTAACAGATCTGCCGGACAATCTGACTTCCGACGAGTCCTGAACCACCTAAAATTAGAAAACAAGAATCTTGTCTCATTCAATCTGACTATTCGGAAGGGCTACTTCCAGTTTTCAATTTCGTTGACAAAATCACTCAGGAACTGGTTGGCCTGAAATCCATCGAGGATTCGGTGATCAATAGTGAGTGTTA
>CBDUKH010000042.1:0-26799 GCA_965367755.1 uncultured Rhodothermales bacterium | reverse complement strand
TGCGACTCGAAAGGTCAGCGCGCGCGACTTGAAGAGCTGCTTGAAAGCGAAATAAAAAACGACACAGTTAAACTCGTCGTCGGTTCATTGCACGAAGGATTTCTGGTTCCAGCAAACGAAATATCTGTGCTGACAGACCACCAAATCTTTAGTCGCTTTCATCGTCCCGCAACAACGCGAACAAAGAAGAGCAGGGGCCTCTCTCTACGAGCACTTCAAGACCTGACCGTAGGTGACTTTGTCGTACATATTGACTACGGCGTTGGGACGTTTGAGGGTCTCAAAACAATCATCGTTCGAGACAAAAAACAGGAAGCAGCCAAAATAGTTTATCGCGATAATGATTCGCTGTATGTCAATATTAATGCTATACATAAGCTACACAAATATTCGGGCAAGGAAGGTCATCAACCTCAGCTCACCAAGCTGGGAACAGGGCAGTGGGAACGAAAAAAAGCGAGGACGAAAAAGCATGTCAAAGACATTGCACGGGACCTCATTAAACTATACGCAAAACGCCGCGCCGCATCGGGACATGCGTACCCTCCTGACACTATCTGGCAACAGGAAATGGAGGCGTCATTTCAGTACGAAGACACTCCCGATCAATCGACTGCTATCGATCTCGTAAAAGCTGACATGATGGAGTCGTCTCCAATGGATCGACTTGTGTGTGGTGATGTCGGTTTCGGAAAAACGGAAGTTGCCGTGCGAGCTGCATTCAAAGCGGTGCAGGATGGGAGACAGGTTGCCGTCCTTGTGCCAACAACAATTCTTGCTGAACAACATTACGAAACATTTACTGCGAGACTTGCAAACTATCCCGTTCGCATTGCAGCACTTTCGAGGTTCAGATCGAAAGACGAACAAAAGCAAATTCTCAAGGACACTGCAGATGGTAAGATCGACATCCTTATCGGAACACACCGGATTACTTCAAAGGACG
This sequence comes from uncultured Rhodothermales bacterium, assembly GCA_965367755.1. Lineage (GTDB taxonomy): Bacteria > Bacteroidota > Rhodothermia > Rhodothermales > JABDKH01 > JABDKO01. The sequence goes on along the minus strand of CBDUKH010000042.1, from coordinate 25,853 downwards.
TCAAGTTCGCCAACCTCGGTTTACTGGTCGTAGACGAAGAGCAGCGATTCGGTGTATCGGTAAAAGAGAAGTTGCGCAAGCTTAAAGTCAACGTCGATACATTAACACTTACAGCTACTCCCATCCCGCGAACATTGCAATTCTCACTTCTGGGCGCTCGCGATTTAAGTGTTATATCAACCCCGCCTCCGAACCGGCAGGCGATTGTGACTGAGATTCACACTTTCGACTCTGAGCTGATTAGAGATGCCATAATGTACGAATTAAACAGGGGAGGGCAGGTTTTCTTCATCCACAATCGAGTGAAATCGATCGAAGAAATGGCCGCAAAGCTACGAGATTCGATTCCTGACATCCGGCTGCGCATTGCTCACGGACAAATGCCGCCTAGTCGGCTCGAGAAAGTCATGTTTGATTTCAAGAGCAAAAAGTTCGACGTGTTGTTATCTACGAACATCATTGAGAACGGCCTGGACATCGCTAACGCAAATACTATTATCATCAATCATGCGAACCGTTTCGGGTTGGCAGAGCTTCACCAGCTGAGAGGTCGTGTCGGCAGATCCGATCGCAAAGCTTTTTGCTACCTACTCGTCTCATCGATCCATGGTTTGACCAGAGAGGCGAGACAACGACTGCAGGCTCTGGAAGAATTCAGCAACCTTGGCGCGGGTTTCGGTCTCGCAATGCGTGACATGGATATTCGTGGCGCCGGTAATTTGCTGGGTGCAGAACAAAGTGGATTCATTGCCGATGTAGGTTTCGAAACATACCACAAGATCCTTGACGAGGCAGTACGAGAATTGCGGCATGATGAGTTTGAAGGATTGTTCGGAGACGTTCCTGTTAGTGCTCCATTTGAAACAACAGTTGATTTGGATGGAGAAGCCTTGATCCCTAACGCATATATCTCCAACAACCTGGAACGCTTGAACATCTACCGTCGAATCGCGGAAGTACAGACTAAAAATGCCCTGGATGAACTTGCAGATGAACTAAAAGACAGGTTTGGGCCACTGCCGGAGGAGGTCGATAACCTGTTCGTCGCATCTGACATCAGGCTAATTGGCCAGGCCTTGCATCTTCCACGTATCGCGTTTAGAAACCAGCGTTTATTCCTCACGCTGCCGCCGGACAGTGACGCAACCTATTTCTCCCAGATGCTCTTCCGCCCGCTTCTTGAGTTTGCGGAGGAAATAGATCATCGGTTCGTGATGAAGGAGTCCAAGAAAGGAGCAATGCGAATTATCATTCAGGACGTGGCAGACCTGACGATCGCTCGTCAGTTGTGCGAACAAATGCAAGAGCGCGTTGCCACAGTCGCGAGTTGACGAACTTAATCAGTGCTAGCTGATCATGTACTGCGAAGGGGAGAGGGAATACGAACACTTCGCCAACTCTGAGCCCGGGGGCCGCCAAACCTCCTCCCCGGTTGCAACTTAATCGCAGATTCTCCTTAGTGCCAATGATGTTTTGCTAGAAAGTTTCTAGAGAAAAGTCTAGGAAACCGAACAGCAGAGCTTGTAATCGATTACTCCGTCTCAGCCTACCCGGATCTGACTGCCGGTTCAGATGCCGTCAGCATCTCCTTCTTATTTATCGTAGAGCGCCGCGACTTCGGCCAACTGTTCAACAACCAAATCCTGAAGCGCCGTCGGCGAAATCACCACTGCATCCGCTCCATATCTCCGTATCCATTGGGCAACAAACGGCAAACTGTCGAAAAAAAAGGAGACCTCGACCATATCACCCACCTCTCTGGTCTCTTCGATGCGTGAAGGTATTGTTCGCATAGCCGAGTGCGCTACCTTCTCGCGAAATTGTATCGTCACCCGATTCTTCTCGTCCGCCATCCTGCTCCTGTCTACATAATCCTGTAAACTAAAATCAGCAGGCGGTACGAATCGTGACATCGATACCTTCAATCCCCTGAACCGATCCATTCGGAAATTCCGTATCGTCTTGCGAAGATGATCATATCCGATAAGATTCCAGTGATCCGTATAGTAAACCAGACCCAGCGGATCCACTTGTCGACGCGTCACCTCGTCGCGACTCTCGACGTAATAATCGATCACAACACTTGTTCGATTTGCAATCGCCTCCGTCACCTGATGCCACCAGCCAGCCCGATCAGTATCTCTGCGTACCGCAGCCGTCCAGTACGGGTCCAAAACAGTGTTGCCCTGGAGACTCTTGATGAACGACTTCGTCTCTTCCGGTACAACGTTGAATATCTTGGCCTCAACCGTATCGGCAACGTCATGAAGCGTCGGATCGGATTGCAATTTCATGAACCCCATTCCAATCAGGACGGTCGCTGCCTCCCGAGCAGTTATCATCAGCGGTGACAGCTGATAGCCCTCAAGAATTGTATACCCTCCGTCGTCACCGTACGTAATCGGTACTCCCGTATCAGCGAGCGTTTTCAGATCCCGGAAGATGGTGCGGCGCGTAACACCGAGTCGCTCTGAAAGATCGCGGCTGGTATAATTTGAGCGCGACTGCAACAACGTTACAATATCGAATAGTCGTTCCGTCTTTTTCTTCCGGCGCTCGTCGTTACTCATTTCCTTTCTTCAAAAACCGAGAGAACAAACTTGTCTTCCGCCGGACGACCCGACAACTCCTCAATCTGAATGGACTCGACTCGAGCCCGTTTGAACCTGGTTGTCAAGTTGTCTATTTCCTCGGCAAGGTCACCACCCTTCAACGCAAGCAACCCCTGCCGCCAGGCACCTTCCTCAGGTGCCTTCGGTAGTTGAACGACCCGCCTCCGGTGCCACGACCACAAGACATCCAACCTGGCTGTCGCTCGCGAAACCGAATAGTGAAAATCCATTTCTAACGACTCGGCACGACCGTTCCACGTTTTCAGGTTAGAAATGGCCAATGTTTCCATGAAATAGTCTATCGCCTTCGTCTTCTTACCAATCGTGTCTACGGCGATGACCTGAATATGCGGAAAAACTATCGCCAGCGGAATTGCGGGTAATCCGCCGCCGCTACCCCAGTCCACTACCACTGAACCATCAGGAAATCGCCTTCGAGCCAGGTGCAAGCAGTGTTCAACATGTCGCTCAGCATCTTCGCGGACGGACTTTTTAGAGATCAGATTTACGCCCTTATTATACTCAAGCAGCAGGTCTACATACTTCCCAAGTAACTGCGTTTGTCGCTCATCCAGTGCATCCGCCGTAGCGGGAATTATTTGCGACATCAATTTTTCCTTTGCACTAAGCATGCTTTACGGGCTCATCGAGTTGCGCGCCCTTTTTTATTAATACCATCAAAACCGAGATATCAGCAGGGCTCACACCACTGATCCTGGAAGCCTGTCCAAGGTTTGATGGTTGAATCTTGTCCAGCTTCTCTCGCGCTTCCATCGTAATATTCGACAGCTCGCTGTAGCGAAGTGATGTAGGAATGGGCATCGACTCCAGCTTCTCCATTCTGGAAACCATCTCTGACTCGCGCGATAAATATCCTTCGTACTTCAGGTCAATTTCCACGAGCTTGGCAGCGTCCTCCACTCCAGGTGCCTGCTTCACCAGCCGATCATACATTCCCGCGGCCTTTAACAATTCCGGTACCGACACTTCAGGCCGAAGCGCAACTTTGGAGATCCGCTCTGGACGTTCGATAGGAGATGTGCCAACAGATTCGAGGTACCCGTTAATCAGTTCAGGAGATATGGCTGTTTCTTCCAGCGCGATGCGAGTCGCCCTCAACGCCTCGCGCTTCGCCTGTACTCTGGCAACCCTGTCCGTACCAGCCAGTCCCAGCACGGCACTACGCTCTGTCAACCGCAGGTCGGCATTATCTTGTCTCAACAAAATCCGATGCTCCGCGCGCGAAGTAAACATCCGATAAGGTTCTTCTGTACCCTTCGCTACAAGGTCATCGATTAATACTCCGATATATGCCTCGGAGCGTTTGAAAACCACCGGCTCACTACCACCCAGGTATTGAACAGCATTCATCCCGGCGACAATTCCCTGAGCAGCGGCTTCCTCATAACCTGTCGTTCCATTGATCTGACCGGCAAAGAAGAGACCGTTGACGAGCTTGGTTTCCAAACTGTACTTCACCTGATAAGGTGGGAAGTAGTCATACTCGATTGCATAACCGGGCCTCAACATGTGCACCTTTTCAAGTCCCGATATTTTTTTCAGCGCCCTGTACTGCACATCTTCGGGCAAACTGGTCGAGAACCCGTTGACATAAACTTCCTCTGTATCCCACCCCTCGGGTTCCAGAAATATCTGATGGCGGTCCTTATCGGCAAACCTGTCGATTTTATCTTCAATGGACGGGCAATACCGCGGGCCACGACCCTGGATTCTACCCGCGAACATGGGGCTATCATCAAAGCCCTCACGCAGCAATTCGTGCACGCCAGGATTCGTGTATGTCAGCCAGCAGCTTCGTTGCTGGTGTGGAAGCTCATCCGTCATGAACGAAAACGGACTAGCCTGCGGATCTCCGCGTTGCTCTTCAAGCTTTGAGTAGTCAATGCTCCGCCCGTCAATACGGGGTGGAGTACCAGTTTTAAGACGACCGCTTTCAAAGCCAAGATCGAGCAGCGTTGCCGTGAGACCCGTCGAAGGCCGTTCACCCATGCGTCCGCCGCCGAATTGTTTCTTCCCGACATGGATCAATCCATTCATAAAGGTGCCGCTCGTGAGGATGACTGCCGGAGCAATAATCTCCTGTCCGAGCTGGGTGATCACGCCGGTGACTGTGCCCTCGTCGACAATCAGGTCGGAAACCATATCGGCCCGCATCCACAGATTGGGGATATTTTCCAGCTCATACCGGACTGCTGCCGCGTATTGCATCCGGTCGCATTGCGCACGTGGACTCCAGACGGCAGGGCCCTTCCGCTGGTTTAGCATCCTGAACTGCAAGCCAGACTTATCGGTAACGCGGCCCATAATTCCGCCGAGGGCATCGATCTCGCGGGCAATTTGCCCCTTGCCAATCCCGCCAATCGCAGGGTTACACGACATCTGACCGATTGCCTGTAGCTGCATCGTGATAAGCAGGGTCCGGGCTCCCATTCTTGCCGAAGCTGCGGCAGCCTCGCTCCCCGCGTGCCCTCCACCAACGACAATTACGTCATATTTTTGCCCTACTTGCGACATTGCGTTCCATTATTTGCCAATACAAAACCTCGAAAAAATGCCATCGAGAATATCTTCATTCGTGATTTTTCCTGTAATCGCTCCCAATTCGTGAAGCGCCTCACGTAATTCGATCGACAGTAAGTCACCTGAGTCACCGCGATCCAATCCGCCTAATAAAGCCTGCAACGACGCATTAGCTTTTACGAGATGGTCCCGATGGCGTCGATTCGTAACAATGCGCGAGGAATCTTGCGTGCTGACACCGTCCGTTGCCTGTGATACAAGCTCCTCGATGAGAGGGCTCAAGATCTCCACGTCCTTCTGTGCATCACGGGCGGAAATCGAGTACGCTGCGAAATCCCCAACGTCCACGCTCTTTGACGTCACAAGGTCAGACTTGTTTGCAACAACTATGATGCGGGCATCTTGTCCAACCGTCGAAATGACATCCTGGAGTTCTCCCTTTTCCATGCCGACGGCCGAATCGTAGACATAAAGTACGATGTCCGCATTTGTCATCGAATGTTTTGCCCGACGAACCCCTTCTGCCTCGATCGAATCTGAGGTGTGACGAAGGCCGGCAGTGTCGAGAAACCGAAAGGGGAGACCGGCTATTTCCTTTACATCCTCAATTTCGTCCCTGGTAGTTCCCGGGATGTCGCTGACGATCGCCCGCTGTTTCCCGAGAAGAGCATTCAGCAGCGTCGATTTTCCCGCATTCGGCCTTCCGGCGATGATGACTGTAATCCCGTCCCGGATGCGAGCACCTGTGCGGTACGACTCGGTAAGTTCGGTAAGGAGACGGGTTGCTCCAGAAATCAGGGCGTACAATTTGTCCCGGTCGGCAAACTGAACATCTTCTTCCGAAAAATCGAGCTCAAGCTCGAGCATCGCTCCGAGGTCGAGGAGCTCCAGGCGCAGGGATTCGAGCAATTCAGAATACCGGCCTTCCAGTTGGGAAACTGAAACCCGGTGTGCAGCTGTCGACGAGGCATGGATAATGTCGGCGACGGCCTCCGCCTGTGCCAGATCGATCTTTCCGTTTAGAAAAGCACGGAGGGTAAACTCTCCCGGGTCCGCCATGCGCGCTCCTGATGATAGCAACGTATCCAGAATTAGCTGGCTCGCGAAGTCGCCGCCATGGCATGATATCTCAACGACGTCTTCACCCGTTGCTGATGCCGGAGCACGAAATACAGTGGCGACAACCTGATCAATCGTGTTTTCTGAAGACGTGTAGATTCGACCGAAATGAGCAGTATGGCTTGAAACCTTGCGCAGATCTTGACCACGAAAACACTTGTGGGCAATGGAGATCGCATCAGGACCGGATACCCGAATGATTGACAGCGCTGCACGACCACGCGCAGTTGCCGGCGCAGCAATCGTGTCTGTGCCCGCAATCACTTTTTGACCTTCTGCAGTTTATCCTTCTTCGCCTTCAGCGCTCGCTTTACATCGCCCTTGGTCCCCTTGCCATTCTTGGGCTCCTCGTCATCATGGTCGTGGAGGTGCTTGTTGATGTACTTCTGCTGAACAGCTGTGAGTACGTTGTAGCACAGATAGTAGAGACTCAGTCCCGAGGCAAACTTGTTGAAGATAGCAAAGATCATCACCGGCATCAGGTAGGTAAACATCTTCATCTGTGGATTAGATGCCGTTGTAGATGTTTGTAGTCTCATCTGGAAAACCAGAGAGATACCCATCAGCAATGTGAACCCGGCGACGAAATCACCATAAAAAGGAATCTCGAACGGCAGCTGGAGAATCTTGTCTGGTGCAGAAAGGTCGCTGGCCCAGAGAAACCCTTGCTGCCGGATCTCGATAGATTGAGGAAGGAACTGCCATAGTGCGATAATGACCGGGTACTGAAGGAGCATGGGCAGGCAACCGCCCAGAGGATTGACCCCCGTCTCCTTGTACATTTTCATTGTCGCTTCCTGCTGCTTCTGCGGATTGTCGCCATACTTTTCTTTAATGGCTTCCATCTTCGGCTGCAGGTCCCTCATCTTCGCCATGTTTTTGAACGACGATTTTGTAAGGGGATAAAGCGCGCCTTTCACCAGGAAGGAAAGGATGATAATGACTATCCCGTAGTTCGGAATAAACTTGCTCAAGAACGTGAACAAGGGGATGAACACAAACTTGGCGAGCGGCCTCGTCATCCACTCGAAGAAGCTGACTCCGTAATCCACGATGTCATAAATGCGTAGATCGTAGGCAGCAAGATTATAGTAGTCGAGGGGCCCGATGTACAATCTGTAAGAATCTGCAGCCCCGTCACTTGCAGGTATGCGGATAGAGACCTCGTAGTCTTCCTTCAGGGCCGGGTCGTCGAGTTCTCCAAAGCGCTCTCCAATTAGTTCTGCACCGCGCGTCGGACCGGACGGGATGACGACCGTTGTGAAGTACTGCGTTTTTACAGCAACCCAGTCAACCGATCCGTTCAATGCTTGCTCCTGGTAGGAATCTTTGCGCAGGTCGATATCGACTACTTCGCCGCCGCTCCGAGCATACGCCCCGGTCTTTAAGGACTCTGTCTTCCGATTGGCCTCGGCAAAGGGTATTCCACCATCCCAAATAATTTCATAGCCCTGCCGCGCAGCAAACTGATCGGAATTCGGCATGCTTACATCGAAGCCGACCTCATAGCTATCGGCTCCGAACGTATACCGCTGTACGATAGCGCCGCCGCTAACCTCGGCACGGAATTCCAACGATTGTTGTCCATTGGCCACAGTAATGTGACTGGCGTCAGAGTCAGGCGTGAAGTAGAGCGAGCGAGTATCTATCAGATGGTTTTGTGTCGACGTGAGCAAAAGGGCAATGGCGCCGTTCGTCGTCGAGTCAACCATTTGGACCGGTGTGACGCGGTCAGACTGCATGTACTCTTTCAGCGTGAATGACTTTAGTGTCGCCCCTCGGGTACTGAATACAGCAATAAAAACGTCGTTCTCTACGGTAATCAGTTTCTCCTCTCCAGACTGAAGCGCACCGAAGATGGCATCCGGTGGTGTGACGACAGTATCTTCTGCTATCACCAGTGAGGAATCGTCGGCCACATCTCCAACCGTGTCGGAAGGGTTGACCGCTTCTACCGAATCCGGAAGAGCGTCTGCTTGTTCTGGTACTTGAGGTGGCGAAATCAGAAAGAGCCACACCATCATAATGATGGTGATCAAGACGGTCGCTATAAGAGTATTTTTATCCAACGCAACGGGACGGTTGTATCGTTAGCGAAAGCTGATATCCTACCAGTTGGAGAATAGCATTCTTCGAGACGAATGATATGGGCGTTTGCCACAAAGTAGATGGTGCCACAGTTTTCATCGAATAGCCTCGACAAAAAATATGGCATTATTGTTTTTGTCGTAGAGTCCGAACTCGTGTGTATTCCAGGGCGTGTTGCGACGCAATTTGTCAGGTTTCGCTACACCTGTCTCCAGGCATTCCTGGAAAACAGGGTCAATACTCAAAACAAAAATTCTGATAACTGATCCTCCAAGAAGTGGATCATCGGGAGTATCTGCATGCCACTGAAGATGGAGATGTACCTGTTCTCTCTTTAGAACAGCATAGCCGTCGTGCGCAAAGACTTTTTCGAAACCAAGCTTTTCCTGATACCACTTGACGTCCCGTTCCAGATCCGCGGATGGAAGGACAGGTACTATCTGCTTGATTTCGGTGGTTTGCATAAGTCGTGCAATCGGTATCTGCGGCGATACGGGACTTTCAATCATGTAGTTCCGAGGCTACGGCCATATTGCGAGGCAAGGTTAGTGATCATGCCGCTCAGCGCCTGCGTTGCCGCCGATCGACTCTCCTGATCGGGAGAAGAACTTCGGTAGATCAGCATGAATACGAGCATTCTGTCCTCTGGGAGATCGAGGCCAAGAAGATCGGAGTGAACTGACGCGATAGCTTCCCGGAGCACCCGCTTTATTCGATTTCTGTCGACTGCCTTCTTGATCTTACGATTAGTCGTGACGCCAGCCTGATAGCTTACGGACGTTTCCTGTGGCCGCTCAACAACATCAAAGACGACGAGTACTGGCCCACGCACAAGAGTTTGCTTCGTGGTGTCGGGTCCAGAACCGCGAGCAAAGAGTCCGTTAATCAGTTTTCTTCGCTTTAGCCTGAATCCAGTGCGTCTGCGACTGAAGTATGTGCTATCGGGGAGTGCCGAATCCATCGGCGAAATCGTTATTTGCCGCTTCGAGTATCCGAAACCGTGAGGTTCTTTCTACCTTTGGCACGACGTCTGGCCAGAACCTGACGTCCTCGTTTGGAAGCCATGCGGGCTCTAAATCCGTGTGTATTCGCTCGCTTACGGCGACTTGGTTGATACGTTCTTTTCATTATGCTAACAAACAGAGTTTTCCTTGACTCCGGTCCTCTCAGGCCGGGAACTGCATAGACTAGCTAAGATACGAAGCCTTAGATGAATATCCATTCACGCTGGCTTGACTTTAGGCGATAGCGGGCATAATATACTTTGCTATCAGAATCGACCCGTTCTCAACGATATCTGATGGTGTTCGGCGGTTGCGGATCATATGCAGCCGCTCTTAGTTTGTCCGCGACACGGGCGATTAGCTCAGCTGGTTAGAGCGTCTGGTTTACACCCAGAAGGTCGGGAGTTCGAATCTCTCATCGCCCACTGCAATTCTTGATCAACCGATTATCCAGTAGATTCATCTGCCGAAATCGGATTGGTCTGTTACGTGTGGCCAGGGGCGCTCGCAATGTCAAATAAGACGCGACAGAAGGTAAAGAAGCTCAAGATCCGGCAGCGAGTCGGAAAGTACAGAATCGAAAAACGCCTGGGTGACGGTGCGTTCGCCAGCGTATACCAAGCCTACGATACCATAGAGGGAATCCGGGTCGCACTCAAGGTACCGCACCCGGATTATGTCAATGACGAAGTACTCAAAGACTTTCGTTCCGAACTGAAGTCGTCCTCCCGGCTTGATCACGAAAACATTCTCCCGGTAAAGGATGCAAGCATCATCCAGGAGCGCCTCGTTATTGCAATGCCTCTGGGAAAAGAGAGTCTCGCAGACCGGCTCCAGCGACGCCTTTCGACCAAGCGATCAATCGACTTTATCGAACAGCTCCTCGACGCGGTAGCTCACGCTCACGAACACAAGATTATCCATTGCGACATTAAGCCAGAAAACGTGATCCTCTTCCCGGATGGTGACTTGCGGCTCACTGACTTCGGAGTCGCCAAAGTCTCACACAACACGATTGGAAATACCATCCGCGGGACGATCGGTCATATGGCTCCCGAACAGGCCATGGGGAAACCGTCGTACAGGTCCGATGTTTTTGCCGTCGGCCTTATATGCTATCGAATGTTGAGTGGGTCCTGGCCGGAATGGCCATTTGAATGGCCGCTAGAGGGTGCAGCCAAGCTCCGTGGAAAAGTGCACCCAAAGCTTATCCTCTGGCTTAAACGGTCGCTCGAACCGTCTGCATCACGTCGATTTAAAGATGTTGGCCACATGCGAAATGCCTATATCGACATCAGGCCCACTGTCCGCCGACACATCGAACGGCGGAAACGATAGGCCAAACTGCCTGGTCGCAATTGGAACTTCCGGCGACGTTATTATTATTCGACACTGCTCCTTCAATCAATACGCCACGTAGTGTGAATAATTATATCCTGCTTGTAACCCTCCTGCTGCTGTCCTTTGGCATCCCTGCGCAAGCACAGAATGACGTAATCAAGGAGGAGACCATAAGCAATCTCGACGTCACCGGTAATAAAAACGTGTTCTTCTCGTTTGCCGAAGGCGCCGAGGTAGACTCAACCGCCGCATGGGACCTCTGGTTCAATGGCTCGCGAATTCAGGTGCGGGGCGACGTGCTTATGCTCGACAGAAAATTCGACTCGGTCTACGAAGCTCCTGATTCGGAGTTTTTGTCAGACGACAGCGGATTTACGGCTTTCCCTTCTGGTGCTGACGGATGGTTCAATTATGACCCGACGACTCATATTGTCGAGCCGGTACCTCAGCGTGTGTTCATCATCAAAACCGCCGACTCTAATTATGCCAAGCTGCAGATTACGGGCTACTACAAGGACGGCGCAATGGGAGATGACCCGGGTGCCGAACCGCGCTACTATTCCTTCAGATACGTCTACCGCACGGACGGCGCGCGCAAACTGAAGTGAGACTGCCCGAAATCTTTACTTAGCCAGCCGTATCTCATAACTTTGCTCTTCACATCCATAAAACAGTGGGAGTCGGCATGCTCGATCGTATCAAAGGAGTCCTCAAACTTGATGTAAATACCTTTGAGGAAATTGAAAAAGATGAGTCCGCAACCGGCCAGGCTGCGATCGTCGTCCTCATTGTCGCTCTAATCGGAGCAATCGGAAGTGCCATTGGCGCAAACTATCTCGGCGGAGATGCGACGAATGGTATGATCGCGACCGTTCTTTCGACACTTTCCGGGTGGGTGGTATGGTCTGGCGTGACATTTTTCGTTGGTACTAAGCTATTCAAGGGCAATTCCACCATCGGACAAATGCTCAGAGTGATCGGCTTTTCCTACGCCCCACAGATGCTCGCTATTATCCCTTGCCTTGGTGGACTTATCGGGATGATATGGTCACTGGCCGCCGGGTTTATCGCCGTCCGACAGGGCCTCGACCTTGATAACACAAAGGCATTCTTTACGATCGTTATCGGTTTCATTGCCTACGTTGTGGTCTCTGCCGTAATTGCGGTAATTTTTGGAGTCGGTGGAGCGGGACTCGGCGCTTTAGAGGGTCTCGCATCGTAAGCTCAGTAACCTCCTCTTAACCACGCCTGCGTACGATAGTTGTTCTACCGATCTCAAAGGAGTAGGGTAGCTGGGCCCGATTCTGTTTTTGATAATCTCTAGAATTGGGCTGCGGGAACACAACGACGGCGTCGTTATCCAACAGGTTCGCTTTTATCCGCAATGAGTATGGCCAATCAAGGCCTCACCGGACTGCAACGTGAAGTACAATACAGACGATCGCCGAATAACTCGAATGCAGGAGTTGACGTCTCCGAATGAGTTAGTTCGAGAATTCCCGGTGACTGAGAAAGCATCTGAGATTGTTTTCCACGCGAGGCAGGCAGCTCACAACATCCTTAATTTCAACGACGATCGTCTGTTAGTTGTCGTCGGTCCTTGTTCTATCCACGACGTCGAGGCGGCTCGTGAGTACGGACAAAAGCTGGCCAGCCTGCGAGACAGGTTTGAAAAAGACCTTCATATCGTGATGCGGGTGTATTTCGAGAAACCTCGGACAACGGTCGGCTGGAAAGGCCTCATCAATGATCCGAACCTGGACGGTAGCTTCGAAATCAATAAGGGCCTCCGACTGGCGAGACATCTTCTGCTTGACCTGGCTGAGATGGGCCTGCCTGCGGGAACGGAGTACCTCGACCTTATCGGCCCTCAATACGTCGCCGACCTGATTTCGTGGGGCGCCATCGGCGCACGAACCACTGAGAGCCAAACACATCGCGAACTCGCCTCCGGATTGTCTTGCCCCGTCGGATTCAAGAATGCGACCGACGGAAGTCTGCAGGTCGCCGTAGACGCCCTCGTTTCCGCTGCGCACACCCATCATTTCTTGTCGGTAACCAAAGAAGGACGTTCTGCAATATTCGCAACCGGCGGTAATCCGGATACTCACGTGATCCTTCGCGGTGGAAGAAATCCAAACTACGACGCGGCAGGTGTCGACGATGTGTGTTCTCTACTGAAGAAAGCTGATCTTCCGCAGCGCGTCATGATCGACTGCAGTCATGCTAACAGTCGCAAGAAGCCGGACAGACAAATTGATGTTTGCCATTACGTAGGTGGTCAGGTCGCTCGTGGTGACTTGCGTATCATCGGAGTCATGTTGGAGAGTCATTTGCTCGGTGGAAAGCAGTCCGTCAGTCCGGGTAGCCCACTGGTTTATGGCAAAAGCATCACCGATGCGTGCCTCGACTGGTCAGATTCGGAAGCTCTTCTTACTCACCTGGCTACCGCAGTGCAGCAACGTCGACGAACAACGAAGGGCTCTCCGAAAGCCGATCCTATGCCTGCTCCTCCAGCTTCCTGAGCATAACAGCCTTTGCCACTTCGGGGTTGGCTTTCCCTCCGGACGCCTTCATCACCTGACCAACAAAGAAACCGAGGAGTCCGGTTTTGCCCGAGTTGTACGCCGCAACCTTGTCGCGATTTTGCGCCACAATTTCAGCCGCGAATTCTGCTATTCGATTGGGATCAGAAACCTGAGCCAACCCTTCTCGCTCCACAATCGCCGACGGCTCGACGCCAGTCTCGAACACCTCTTCCTGTATGTCCCTGCCAGCACGATGCGAGATCACACCAGTGTCGACTAACTGGACGAGACTCACCAACAGCGGTGCAGCTGCAACGTCTACCGCATCACCCAGCTCGTTGACAATCCAGTTTGCTACCGCACCCGAGAGATCGCCAGCACCCTGGGCCGCTGCGTTGAAAAGTGCCCGCTTTCCTTCGTCTTGCAAGAGCTGACGTGCTACCTCGCGAGTAACATCGTGTGCCTCGGCAAATGCCACTACTTCTTTCGTGTCTTCAACCGGTTGGCTATCGCCACTCGATGAATCTTTGTTGTCAGTCGCGACGGCATCTCTGGCCTCACTCTTGCCTGTCGCCTTCTCGGCAACAACTACCTTGGCCCAGGAATCCCGGAGCGACACGATCCGGTTAAACACCAGGTGACTATCTGCCGAATCAACTGGATCTCTCCAGAAATACCCTTCACGCTCAAACTGATATCGCGTGTCGGCTTCATCGTCCAGCACGCTCGGCTCTATAAGACTATTTTTTAGTATTTCCTTCGACGCTGGATTCAGGTTCTCAACAAAATCATCAACACCATCCTCTGGATCCTCCGCGATGAAAAGCCGATCGTACAGGCGTGCTTCAAATTCTACTGCATGCGACTCCGCAACCCACTGAATTGTCCCACGAACTTTCCGCCCATCGGCTGTATCGCCTCCACGGGATTCCGGGTCGTACGTGCATTTTAATTCCACAATATTTCCGGCGGCATCTTTAACTACGTCGGTACAACGAATAACATAGCCATACCTCAACCGCACCTCACTCCCGGGAGACAGCCTGTAAAATTTTTTCTGTGGCACTTCCTGGAAGTCGCTTTCATCGATATACACAACCTTGCTGAATGGCACCTTTCGGGTGCCCTCTTTAGGTACATCGTGAGGATAGTACGGTGCGTCCAGCCAATCGACATGCCCCTCGGGATAATTGGTAATGTCAATCTTCAGTGGACGAAGTACCGCCATCACTCTCTTTACTTCGAGATTCAGATCGTCTCGGATACTATATTCGAGCAGTCCAATATCCGATCGACTGTTGGCGCGAGCCACTCCCACACGGTTACTGAAAGATCGGATGGATGAAGCAGTATAACCTCGCCTCCGCAGTCCGGCAATGGTATGCATTCGCGGATCGTCCCACCCATCTACGTGGTTTTCCTCCACCAACCGGAGCAGCTTCCGCTTGCTCATCACGGTGTAGTTCAGATTAAGTCGGGCAAACTCATACTGCTGTGGCCGTGGTGGTTCGAAGAGGTTTTCAACCACCCAGTCATATATGGGATGGTTGTTTTCGAACTCCAGCGTGCACAACGAGTGGGTGATGCGTTCAATTGCATCGGACAAAGGGTGCGCAAAATCATACATCGGATAAATGCACCACTCAGCTCCAGTACGATAGTGGTGAGCATGCTTGATCCGATAAAGCAGTGGATCCCTGAGCTTCATGTTGGGCGAACTCATGTCGAGCTTGGCTCGTAAAACGTGTTCGCCGTCGGAATACTTTCCCGCTTTCATGTCCAGAAACAGCTGCATGTTTTCGTCGACCGACCTGTCTCTGTAGGGGCTTTCTTTTCCCGGTTCGGTCACTGTACCGCGGTATTCTCTAATCTCCGATTCGGAAAGCGAATCCACGTATGCCTTTCCCGATTTGATCAGCTCAATAGCAAATTTGTACAGCTGAGGAAAATAGTCTGACGCAAAAAAAAGGTTGTCACCCCAGTCAAAACCCAACCACTTTACATCGTTCTGAATCGATGAGACATACTCGGGATTTTCAGTAGTCGGATTTGTGTCGTCGAATCGAAGATGACACCGACCGCCGTAACGACTGGCTATTCCGAAGTTCAGGCAAATAGACTTTGCGTGACCGATGTGTAAGTATCCGTTCGGTTCCGGCGGGAAACGGGTAACGACCTCTCCGCCATATGTACCGTGAGAGATGTCCTTCTCTACAATGTCCTCAATGAAGTTGTTTTGTTCTTTGTTTTCGCTCATCGGGCATCCGTGTCGAGAACGAAATTAGGATTGAGTCCAAGGACACTCTTTCCCTGCTTGAAAACAATGTCTACCGGGATTCCGGCATCATTTATCCTGGAAAGGTCAGAGGCCAGTTCTTCCCGGACAACACCGTAGCGCGCGACAAACGATGTGACATCTTCGTACGCGCCATCGCCCTGGTACATGAGTATCTTTTTCGAGAGCTCGTTCATCGCAGCTTGCATTGCTTCAAACTCGACGCGATACAGGCCCTCTTCATCCCGCGTGAATGCTCCCTTCTCCTCGAAGTAATTGAAGCGAATCATGTTCGCTTTACCGTGGGCGCTTGATGCTCCGAATCGAACAGAACGGAAGATTCCTGCCAGGAACGTGACATAGTTATCCATCAAGTCTGTATCGGGAAGTTCGCCCATCTCGACCAACTGTGTCACCATGAACAATCCCAGAATGTCGGCCTTACCTTCTTCAAGGGCCGAATAGTTCTCAGCCAGGGCTAGTTGAACATTTCCCTTCCCGTTGACAGTCTCTTTGATACCCAGACCATGGGCAACCTCGTGAAACATGACGTTCTCGAAGAAAGCGTCGAAGGTCACATGCTTCCGCTGATCTGCATCGATTACTTCGTAGGCAATGGGCACCAGAATACGGTCGAACTTGGCGCGCATCGCGTTTTTCAGCTGCAAGCGACGAGAGCCTTTCTTCAGTTGTACCTCCTCATCATTAGGGAGGTTAATGGCTATTGTCTTGGACCCGGCGTTGGCATCCCCGGCATAATAAACTGCATCGTACGCATTCAGGTCTGAATCCAGACCCGGCGACTCCTGTTTGTATTTATCTTCGACCGGCAAGCGTTTTTGCAATTCGGGGAGCAGTGCAGCATAGTGCGAGAGACGATCGCTCCACTCTGTATCCTTTATCAGTACGTACGCCTCTGCGCCTGTCTTGTAGCCGCGCAACTCATCTTCGTAATTCTCAATCGGTCCAATAACGATGTCGAGGATGTTGGACTTCATGTCCATCCACGCCATGTCGGATGCCTGGTAATCACTGGTCTCAAGGGCATCTGCTCGCAGGAGGAGGTATTTCTTGAAGGCAGCATCATGAGTGAGTGATGCGGCATCCCGAAGTCGGGAGGCGGCATGAGACATCTGAGGCGCATAGGCCACGTGGTAAGGAATGCTAATTAGTTTTCCATCCTTGTCGCGACGAACGATCGTGTATGGATCGAGAAGCGACGAGTCTCCGCCAGCCGCTGTCATCAGCTCGTCGACTGTAATATCGGGAGGGTAAAAGTTGGCGCCGGGTGGCTTCGGACCGATCCCGGAAATAAACGGCTTGTTGTCATCCAGCCGGTCCCAGGGTCCATAGTTGATCTCTGCGAAGGCCTTGACGTCCGGATCGGTAATCGTTTTAAGCAGAGAGTCTTTATCTCCAAAAGCCTGCATCCAGAAGATGCTATCCATACTGGACGCTGCATCGATGAGGAGTGAGATAATCTGTTCGTGATTCTCCGTCAGACCCTCGAAATCTGAATAGAGGCTGAACTCAGTGTACTTGTCGAGCAGAACAGATGATGGTGCAACGGTCTTTTTGTCCATCTTTTTTTCAGTCTCTGAAGTGCTGTTGTCGTTCGTATCGCACCCGACAGTTAGAAATATAACCGCCAGGAAAACACCTGCTAGTCGAATCATTCAGCAATGATGTTATTGAAATGAGATAATAGTCTTGTACAAGAGTCGGGGCGAATCAGCTTCTGTCAATTCGCTCTATCGGAGGATCTCCATCAACCTGTTTCACAAAGCCGTCCGCCTGTGTCAGGCGAGATCGTGCTTGCTCTGCAGATTCCCTGTCAGAATATACCCCAAAATTGACGCGAAAGACGGTCTTCGAATTGACTTCAATCTGTTGCACCCATGCCTCGTCGTAATTCTCCGCCAGGGCGTCCGCAGCCGTCCGATCCGAATACGAACCGAGCTGCACCGTGAAGTAGTCTCCTTTCGCTGGAGCAGGTGTGGGTGTTCGATTTCCTTTCTTGACATCTATGTCGGTAACAGCCCTCGTTTCTACGTCAACTGCCGGCTCGACAGCGACGAGTCGGACCATTGTGTAACTATCGTCAGGCATTCCAAGACGTTTCGCTGCAGCTCCTGACACGTCGATGATTCGGCCTTCCACATATGGGCCACGGTCATTAATTCGGACAACGACGGAAGCACCTGTTCCTACGTTCTCGACACGGACCATGGCACCGATTGGAAGCGTACGGTGTGCGGCAGTCAACTCGTCGTGATGATAAACTTCGCCGCTCGAAGTACGACGCCCATCATGCACTTCAGCATAGTAGTAGGCGTATCCGACCTGAAATACCTCGTCGTCAGCATCGTTGATCTTTTGATCCTGTCCGACAACCGGCATCAACCAGGTACCACACGAGACCAGCACGAGCATTAGATAAGATGATATTTTTACCATTACGACACCGACTGCAAAGTTTGGGATCATGGACCGGCGAGTGCTTCGAACTCCTGGTTTCCACTACTATGTCGTCGCGAGATCCGGGTCTACTCTCGACTGTGTCGGTTGTACGAAAGTAACCGCGTAGATGTTTGGCCTATCTACGGATTTGGGCCTGCCCAAGAATTAATACCGGTGCCTACTTGAATTCACGCGTTTGTATCACGAAATCTCCATGACCGGTCAGGCTTGCATCGAACTCTTTCGGAGTTGCTACCGGGTGAATGTAGATGACGACCTGGGAGGTTGCCGGGCGGTAGTTCTCAATGTGGTCCGGCAGGCCGGACCGACTTTCGACATGAAAAGACCCGACGTAATGAATTACTTTACTGCGCGGGTTATCCGTCAGGAAGCCAACGATTGAATAGGCCATGCCTGCATCCCAAACATTCTGGGCGGCAAACATGCGCGATAAGTTGAAGCCTCCATGCGCTTCTGGCATTTCTTCGCCTTCGACGGCAGCAGTATCTGGTTGTGGCATGTGTTCCATAGCGGCCGCCATCTCTTTGTCCCACTTTTCCTGATACTCTTCCGTGGGACCGTCAACGGGCAGCGGCGGCAGATACTGTCGAGCACTTGCCGGTAATTCCTCGAGCGATTCCGTACCGATCCGGGACACGCGGTTTACATATCTCCGTGGAGAATTCGCGGCTACGACATCAAGTTCATGCTCGCGAGCGTACTCTACGAGAGGACGGTAGTCGGTTTTATAGTTATCCCACGCGCGGGCACTCTTTATAAAATGATCTTCCGAAATGAATCCGGCAAGATATTCGTTAACAATCTGCTGGACGTCCCTGTCGAACATTTCCATGGAAACACCAAGGGCGCCTGACCACGAAGAATCAGAGTGCAAAATCTGCAGCAGCTCAAACTCGATTCTGTGACCAATGGAATCATTGTGCTGTTCTCCGACGAGAATCACGTCAGCCCTACCCATGGAATCTCGTATCTGATCCCAGGAAACAGGATCCCCTGAGCCAGTGAACAGAGCAAAGTTATCATTGTCCAGTACTGGAACCGCAACCGGGCTCTGAGCTCGCGTTATCTGCGCGCAGAATATTAAGAGAACTACCAGACACAGATTCTTATGATGATTCATCGTCGTGATTTTGATTTACCGGCCAGTGAAGTAAGTGTAAGCGAGCTACATTGCCAGTCCGCCATCGACACACAAGACCTGACCCGTAATGTAGTCGGCTCCGGGCGATGCAAGAAATAGAACTCCTGCTGCAATTTCTTCCGGTCTAGCGGTCCGTTTGAGTGGAATCGCGTTCATCATGGCGTCTCTCGCGGCATCGTTCAGTTCGGATGTCATATCTGTATCGACGTAACCAGGGGCAATCACATTGACCGTTACACCACGCGACCCCAGTTCCTTGGCGAGACTTTTGGAAAAGCCAATGATACCCGCTTTCGAAGCAGCATAATTTGTCTGCCCGGGATTGCCCATGACACCGACGATGGAAGAGATATTGATGACCTTGCCGGATCGCTGTTTCATGAACGGGCGGTAGACCGACTTGCAATAGTTGAAGACACTCTTCAGGTTTGTTGTTATCACGGTGTCCCAGTCATCCTCAGACATTCTGAGCATCAGGCCATCTCTGGTTACTCCGGCGTTGTTTACCAGAATGTCGATCGAGCCGAGGTCAGCTATAACTTTGTTAACAACGTCTTCGGCCTGGGAAAAGTCAGCCGCGTCGCTCTGATAGTAAACGATACGTGTGTTATCCGAAGACAGCTCCGCAGCGAGGGCGCGCGCGGAGTCCTCTGACGAGCGGAACGTAAATGCCACGTTGGCACCAGCGGCGCTGAATGCCTGGACGATAGCTTTCCCGATTCCGCGGGTACCACCCGTTACGAGTACATTTTTGTTTTCAAACATCGGAATAGTTGGTTTAGTTACTCGACAGAGTTTTGAAAGACCTGGTCTGTTGTCAAGCCGGCCTGCTCTACTTCCACATCGCGGCCCGCCGTACGGCGAACCAGGCCAGAAAGGACCTTACCGGCACCCACTTCTACAAACGAGGAAACGCCGGACGCATGCATCGCTTGAATTGTCTGCGTCCATCGGACCGGTGAAAGCAACTGATCGAGGAGTAGCTTGCGAATTACTTCGGGGTCCGACTCAGCTTCGCCCGTCACATTCATGTAGACCGGACACGCAGGTTTCTTTATTTCCAATTGCTCAAGGGTCTCGGCGAGACCGCTCCGGGCATCCTGCATCAACGGAGAATGAAACGCTCCTCCAACAGTAAGTCGTATTGCCCGACGCGCGCCCGATTCGGTGGCGAGAGCCATGGCAGACTCGACGGCATCAACATCTCCCGAAATAACAATCTGCCCGGGCGAGTTATAGTTCGCGGGACGTACGACGAGCCCGTCCACTGATGCTTTTTCACAAGCCTCTTCGACGACGTCATCATCGAGTCCAATGATGGCAGCCATGGTACCAGCTCGACCTGAATCTGCCTTGGCCATTAGTTCGCCGCGGCGGCGGACGGTCCGGAGGCCATCTTCAAATGTGAGTGCACCAGCGGCTGCGAGTGCAGAGTACTCGCCCAGCGAGTGGCCAGCGACACACGTTGGTGAGGCACCAGACTCTTGCAAGATTTTCCAGGCAGCCATACTGTGGACGTATAGTGCAGGCTGGGTGATGTCGGTACGGGCAAGACTGGCAGCGGCCTCATCTTCGGAGATTCCAGTTCCAAACATGGAGTCGCTGAGATTGAAACCGAGTACGTCGTTGGCGTTGTCAACGATCAGTCTGGCAGCATTGTAATCTTTGTACAAGTCGCTTGCCATCCCAACAAATTGAGAGCCCTGGCCGGGGAAGAGGTAAGCTTTCATGTTGGTTCGCAGTCAGAATTAGAGTGCTTCGTCCTTCAGGTGGGCGGGTTTGTCAAATTTGGTCCCGTCGTAGGCCCACTTAACATAGGTGGCGCCCCATGTGAAGCCGCCCCCGAAAGCGGCAAGGATTAAATTGTCACCGACCTCCAGTTTGTGCTCCCAGTCTGCCAGACAAAGCGGAATAGTTGCAGCCGTAGTGTTGCCGTATCTCGAAATGTTTAACATCACCTTGTCAGAATCGATACCCATGCGGCTGGATGTCGCATCGATAATACGCATGTTCGCCTGATGCGGTACCAGATAAGCGATGTCTTTACCGGTCAAACCGTTTCTTTCCATTACACCGGCCGCGGCATCTGCCATCCCTTTAACGGCGTATTTAAACACCGACCGACCCTCCTGGTGCACATAGTGAAGTCGAGCGTCGATGGTCTCGTGAGAGGATGGTTTTGCGGATCCCCCTGCAGGCATGAACAGGAGATGCGGCTTTGTGCCGTCCATCAAGAGGTAGTCGTCTATTATTCCGACCCCC
The DNA here is from genome assembly GCA_965367755.1 of uncultured Rhodothermales bacterium. Classification (GTDB taxonomy): domain Bacteria; phylum Bacteroidota; class Rhodothermia; order Rhodothermales; family JABDKH01; genus JABDKO01. The sequence goes on along the minus strand of CBDUKH010000042.1, from coordinate 4,461 downwards.
GATTCATCCGGTTCCAGCAACACACAACCAGCTCCGTCTCCAAACAGGATGCACGTGGTTCGATCTTCGTAGTTGATAATCGAACTCATCTTGTCAGCACCGATGACGAGGACCTTTTTGAAATTTCCGGATTGGATAAACTGCGCGCCCGTCGACAGTGCATAGAGAAATCCGCTACAGGCAGCTGACAAATCGAATCCCCACGCCTTCGTAGCGCCGAGGTTCGCCTGTATAAGACAAGCCGTGGCGGGGAATACCATATCCGGGGTCACCGTCGCCACGATGATAACGTCAATTTCTTCCGGATCAATGTTTTTCTTGGCTAGAAGACTCCGTGCAGCTTCCGTTGCCATGTACGACGTCGCCTTATCGGGGTCGCGGAGAATTCTGCGTTCGCGAATACCGGTGCGTGAGACGATCCACTCTTCGTTAGTGTCAACGAGTTTTTCGAGATCCGCATTAGTCAGTCTGTCTTCCGGGAGGTAATAGCCAACGCCGGTGATGGCAGCACGTCTCATTTAATTGTGGGATTTGATGGTACGTAGACTAGGCTGAGAGAGCTGACTCGATAGCTCCCGACAGATTGCTTTTTGCAAGCTGAGCGGCCGATGAAATCATGGTAGCGATTGCTTTGGCGGTTGAGCCACCATGACCGATCAGTACGGCACCGTTAACACCAAGAAGGGGAGCGCCGCCTGATTCTTCGTAGTCAAAAGATTTCTTAACACCGTGAAGAACTTTTCCTACAAGTTGCATCTGCTGCGGTTCGAGCTGCTGCTTCCGCATTTCCTGCTCAACCATCATAGGAATAAAAGTGGCGATGCTCTCGCCCATCTTTAGAACGATGTTGCCTACGAACCCATCAGAGACGACTACGTCGGCGCCATGCATAAAGATGTCGCGTCCTTCGATGTTGCCCTTAAAATTGATGGCAGACACATCTTGCATCAATTTGAATGCTTCTTTGGTCTGCTCATTTCCCTTGCCGGGTTCTTCACCGACATTAAGGAGCCCGACAGTCGGATTATCTCTGCCCAGGATTTTGTTGACGTAGAGAGAGCCCATGACGGCAAACTGAACCAGATGCTCGGGCTTGCAATCTACATTGGTACCAATGTCGAGCGCTACGCAGCCACCTTTCACGGTGGGGAAAACGCTGGCAACAGTGGGGCGCGATACGCCCGGCGTCCTGCCCAGGATAAACATGGAGGCACCCATCACTGCACCGGTGTTTCCAGCCGAAGCGAATGCCTGTGCTTTCCCTGCCTTAACCAGACCGAGGCCAACGTGGATAGATGAGTTCTGCTTGTTCTTGACCGCCGATGCAGGGGATTCCTCCATACCGATGATCTCGGAAGCGTTCACCACGTGTAGTCGGTCACTACGGCGGTCGCCGATCAGCGAATTGAGACGCTCCGCCGGGCCGGTCAGAAGTATGTTGATTTCCTCACCCCTGGCAAGCAAGTCAATCGCACCATCCACGACCACTTCGGGGGCATCGTCGCCACCCATGGCATCTACGGCGATGGTAAGATTGTCAGGCATTCGCAGGTTTAAGTAAAGTCGCTATACAGAACTATTCGGCCTTGGCCCTATCAGTGACCGCTCGACCACGATAGTAATTACAACTCGGGCACGCTCGGTGTCGAAGCTTAGTTTCACCGCAGTTCGGACATTCCATCGTCGTCGGTTTGTCTAGACTATTATAATAGTTTGCTCGGCGGCTCCGTGTACGTGCTTTCGAGTTTCTTCTTTTTGGATTAGCCATTTGTCATTAACCTGGAACGATTGACCGGCAGGGCCAGCTAATCGTCCTTGTTCCTAATTTCATTGAGACCTTCCCATCGCGGGTCGATGGCCTCACTATTATTATCACTAAACGTTGTTCTTATCTCCGAATCCTCCGCACCGGGCGCAATTGCTCGATAGGGCACCGCTAACATCAGCGTATCCCTGACAGCGCTCGAAATGTCGATCGACTGATCTGCTACCGATATTGGCACCACATCGTCGTATCGGTCATTCTCCATCACCTCTTCTGTTGTTCCAAGGATTGTAGAGCTACCCTCGATCTCAATGTCAAATGGGACCAGCGTCCGGTCACAAATCAATGAAACCGTCGCTCTAGCGTCCATCTCTACAATTACCTGTGTTCCAGTCACCGACAGTCGTACATGTACGTCAATATCGGTAAAACGCGAATCCAGATCCAATTCCGCAGGTTCGGGCGAGAAATCTAACTCGTGACTTCCACGCCCCAGCGAACTCAGACCAATATGCACGCCGGTCCGTTTCATAGCTTACTAATCGAAGGAACAGAACATTTTTTTCAGAACAGCTAAGATACAGAACTTAAACAGTAGTTCAAGCAAAGATTCGTCCAATACGATCCGCTACCCTCCTCAACCGGCGGCTCCGCTCTTGATGTTAACTGCCCTTTTAGTTACAATAGCCGTCCACGATTTTATAGACATGACGCCTAAACGGCTAACCGCGAGCAACGACGGGCGCTGATCGAATCTAACGCTTCTTTGGATTTTTCCGATGAAGCTTTTTTTCTCGACTTTTTTCAGTTGTAGCAATTTTTTTTTCGAGGCCGGAGTCGGGGTTCCTTTACCACCCCACGAATCGATTGCTTGTGTTAATAACTTGTTGACACGACCAGGTCAGGGCTGCAAATCGATCTTGTACTCTATGGATTACTTGAATGTAGTTCTTGCGCGCAGGCCGATACAATGATGCAAGTTGCTCATTAACAGCTGTTTAAGCCCACTAATTGCGACATGGCTTTGGGGCGGGGCGTGAAACGGCGCGATCCAGAACCAAATCGATCATCGCAGGCGGGTCGTGTTGATAACTCGTGAATACGTTGTAATTTAGCTCGGTACTTGGGTCTCCGGTTACGTGGGCCTCTGCTGACAAACGCTCATTAACTGATACGGATGATTCAATCGGCCGAAGATGCCTGGACCAAATGTCTCGATGTAATTCGAGACAACGTCAGCGAGCAGAGTTTCGAGACCTGGTTTTCGGTGATTAAACCAGTCAGCCTCGAGACAGACCACGACCTCACGAAGTTGACAATCCAGCTTCCGAGTCGCTTTTACTATGAGTGGCTGGAAGAGCACTACTTTACCCTGCTGCGGAAAACTATCACGCGCGTTCTGGGCTCTGGCGGACGATTGGTATATGATATTGTGATAGAAAAGAATAACGACGAAACAGGTGCACGCGGATCTCACGTCATCCTTCCAGCGCACCCCGCCAACGAACCTCAACAGCAGCGACCCGCAAGCCGATCAGACCATCAGCTCGATGATATTCCCGGCGAGCTATTCGAACCGTCACTGCTCACAGGTGGCTCAAATCCGGAAAGACCCCTCCGCGACAACCCCTTTGTGATGCCTTCCATCAGGAAGTCGTCAATACAGAGCCAGCTGAATCCCAACAACACATTCGAGCGATTTATTGAAGGTGACTGCAATCGCCTGGCTCGTAGTGCCGCTATGGCAATCGCCCAACAACCTGGCCGGACAAGCTTCAACCCCTTCCTTATTTATGGAGGCGTGGGACTTGGAAAAACACACCTTATACAGGCCATCGGCAACTATGCGAGGGCAAACAACACAGTCAACTCGATCCTCTACGTTTCGAGTGAACAGTTCACAACCGAATTTGTCCAGGCAATCCAGTATAACCGCGTAAATGAGTTCTCGCTGTTCTACCGGCAAATTGACCTGCTGGTAATTGACGACGCCCAGTTTTTCGGAGGTAAAGAGAAAACCCAGGAAGAGTTTTTCCACATCTTCAATGCCCTGCATCAGTCAGGTAAGCAAATTGTTTTATCTGCCGATCGCTCCCCGCGTGATATTGACGGTATCGAGGAAAGGCTGTTGTCTCGCTTCCAGTGGGGCCTCTCAGCCGACATGCAGCAGCCCGATCTTGAAACGCGAATTGCCATCCTCCAGCGAAAGGCTGAAGATGATGGTATCGCAATCAGCCAGGACATCATCGAGTTTGTGGCTCACAACATCAAGAGCAACATTCGAGAACTCGAAGGAGCCCTCATTCGGCTGCTGGCGCATTCAACCCTTCGCAAGAGAGAGCTGGATGTCCCCATGGCGAGGGAAGTACTGCGGGACCTCATAAAAGAAACGCGGATCAGCCTCACAATCGACGAGATCCAGGCGGTAGTGTGCGAGTATTTAAGTATCCCCGTCGACCTTGTCTGCGACAAGACGCGGAAGCGCGAAGTTGTTCAAGCTCGACAGATCGCGATGTTCTTCTGCAAGGAGATGACGCAGAACTCCCTTAAAACCATCGGCCTTCATTTCGGCGGCCGCGACCATTCAACGGTTATCCACGCCAACCAGAGCGTGATGAACCAGATTGAGACGGACCCCAAGTACAAGCAGATGATTGACGAGATTCGGGATAAAATTGACCTGCGGAGTCGGTAAG
>CBDUKH010000041.1:0-27312 GCA_965367755.1 uncultured Rhodothermales bacterium | reverse complement strand
CCGATCCGTCAAAACCGGTAAATATTCGACCCACGGGCCAACATCGTCACGGTATCGTTTTGCCATCACTCTTACGATCTGAGCGATGTGGCCGAGGTCGTGGACAACCCAGGCCGACAGTAGCTGGCTAAGTGTTACCGGGCCAAAATCCGGATGGACACCACGCACTTCGAAGTCTTGATCTTGCTCGAGGAGCGTAGCCAGCTCTGCAAGAGTCTGTGTTCTCAAAGACGCAAACTCTTCGAGCAAATCGGGCATGCTTTTACCCGCGCTGGCCTCTTCCTGGGCAAAGCGGTTAAACGGCTCGAACGGTTTCTCTTCTCCGTAGTCAAGTATGATTCTTGTGCGAGCCAGCCAGTCCGTCTTCTCACCATTGATGAGATGACCGACAATGTCGTAGGGGCTCCATGATTCAGGTCCTTCGTTAACGAACACCCAGTCGTTGGAAATCCCATTGAGGAGGCTGTAAAGTGTTGCGGGGCTTCTCTCGAGGATTTGGCAAGCCTGGTCGATTTGGAAGTTGTACATCGCGATTTGGTCGTTTGGCCGGGGGCGGCTTTAAATTTCTACTATAAGATAAAGCTGGCAGTTGAGTTAGTCGGCGACGACTTGGCTGCTGTCAACGAAAATATCCTCAGTACGTCTGAATTGCCAGATTTGATTTAAATCGCGTACGAGATGGTCCTTTTAGTATTCAGGGCTGTCCAAGTCACTCGTTTACACTACACGACTTTCAGGGCCTCACTGTCAAGCAGATATGATATAGCCAATATTTTCTATTAAGTAGCAGACTTCATGCAGTCAACGACTTGAAAAATGAAGAATCTCAACGACGGAGCGTCGCGCTCGGAAACAAGTCCATCCTCATCTGACGACCTTTTGTCGCAAGCACTGCAAGAACAGTTTGACTTCAACCAAATCCAACAGCAATTAGCTCCTCAGTTTAAACAGGTATTTCCGCATTCGCAGATACCTCGGACGATTGTCGTAATCCCCAGTCTGAGTATGGACCGGGAAGAGTTATCAAAGATCTCAGGGGTGCATCATTATGAAGAGCGGATGTTGTGTCTGCTCATGCTATTGAGGATGCCGCGTACACGCGTGATCTACGTAACGAGCCAGCCAATTGCACCAACGATTATCGATTACTACCTCCACCTGCTACCTGGAATCCCGACGAGTCACGCTCGAGAACGCCTGATCATGTTGAGTTGCCATGACGCATCGCACGTTCCCTTGTCACAGAAAATATTGGAGCGCCCACGTTTACTGGAGCGTATACGCAAACAGGTTGTGGGATGTCACGCCCACATGACGTGTTTTAATGCTACGCACCTTGAGCGAAGTCTAGCTCTTGCTTTGCAGATTCCCCTCTATGCATCCGACCCGGCGCTTCTTTTCCTGGGTACGAAGAGTGGAAGCCGTCAAGTATTTCGCGAAGCGGGTATCGCGATGCCGGACGGATTTGAAAATCTGCGAGATGAAACAGATATCATCGAGAGTCTGTCCGCGCTAAAGGAACGAAATCCAGATCTTGAGAAAGCGGTAGTGAAGCTGAACGATGGGTTCTCGGGTGAAGGCAACGCACTCTTCTCATATACGGGCTGCCCTTCTGCTTCCGATCCGCGCGGAGTCACATCGTGGATCCGGGACGTCCTCCATGATCGATTACAATTCGAGGCATCGTCAGAGTGCTGGGAGCATTACCGGCGGAAGTTTGAGGAAATGGGTGGTATTGTAGAAGCGTTCGTGAGCGGGAAAGGAAAACGATCACCTTCTGCGCAATGTAGGATCGATCCGCTGGGAGTGTCCGCTGCAATCTCTACGCACGACCAGGTATTGGGCGGTCCTTCGGGTCAAATTTTCCAAGGCTGCACGTTTCCGGCGTCGGAGGAGTACCGGATAGAGATTCAGGAAGCCGGCATGCGAGTCGCCGAAGTGCTCCGGAAGCACGGAGTTCTGGGCCGTTTCGGGATCGATTTTATTTCCGTACCTATGGAGGATGGCAGATGGAAACATTACGCGATTGAAATTAATCTGCGAAAGGGGGGTACCACCCATCCATTCCTTATGCTTCAATTTTTGATCGATGGTGAATATGACCAGTCGTCAGGACTCTACTACACACCGTCGGGGAAGCCCAGGTATTACTATGCGTCAGATAATGTACAGGATGATGCCTACAAGGGCCTGACTCCGAAAGACCTGATCGATATCGCCGTGTATCACGGTCTCCACTACCATGGGGCAACCCAACAAGGAGTCGTGTTTCATCTGATAGGTGCTCTATCGGAATTCGGAAAACTGGGTATCATATGTATTGGCGACAGCCTCGACGAGGCCCGCAATCTCTATCGCCATACGGTTAACGTACTTAATCGGGAATCGACACATGACGTTTTGGGATTGAGTTCGTGACATCGATAAAACCGAGGGACATGTAGAACTTATTGTGTCAGCTCGGAGGAACCCAAGCTTCTATTAACATGTGACCTCCGCCTGATTTCGAGGACCCGGCCGTTCTCGGTTGTGGCAATGCCGAATTGATACTGAATCGGTCGTGACAGAAAGAGAGCAGCCCCCTCCTCCGGCTGTCGTTAAACAGCAGTAAGAGCGGGCTGCCTGAGTTTGAGTTGTATATGTTGATCTAGAAGCTAACTACAGCTTCGACGACTATGCCACTGAACTCGGCTCCGGCGAATTTCCCCGTAAAGCCGGCGCCGTCATATGTCTGTTTTACATATTCGACTTTGGTCATGACGTTGTCCAGCAGGAACCAACCTCCACCGATGTTCACGCGAGAGATATCCTGTGTCGGGCCGCCGCTGGTCGCTTCTCCACTTACCATGTTGTAACGACCGCCGACATAGAACTGCTCGTTGTTTCCAATTCGATAGAGGGCTTCGCCTCCAAGTTGTGTATAGCTCCCTGATCCGTCTGGGCCTCCCTGGCTTATTTCAACGACTCCGAATACTTCGAGTCCCTGGAACTTGACGAAGGGGTTAACCTGGAATGCCGTCTGATACGGGAAACCCGGATTGAATCGAGGAAGGAAATCACTCGGGCGCGCTTCATCGATCGCTTCAATGACGTTATAGTATCGGGCACCGGCGCGGTCACCGCCGTAGAGATAATCGCGGGTACTGGCATCTGTACTATGATATACCGAGCCTGTCAAACGGACGCGCAGGTCGTCATTGACCTGGGTGTCGTAACCAGCTTTAGCGTAGACCGCCACACCATTGTCACCTGAGATGGGACTTTGATTCAATCGCCCGTTAGAGATCCCCACTACGCCGATGATACCGTCCTTCATGACGGTGACCTCACCGAAAGGCTCTGTGCCGAACGAATCCATAATGTAGTTTCCGACAAACGGATTATACATGGACTGCGCATTGTCAGATCGTCTGAAGTGCGTGTCACCGAAGTTGATCTCGTCCATACCGAAACGAAACCGGGTATATTCCATGAGTTCTGCCAGGAAGCCTTCGCTAATGAAATCGAGGTTGTCCATCTGCAAATAACCTCCTTTCACCCACGCTTCAGAATGATGCCTCGAGGAAAGGTATGTCCGCAGATGCATTCGGACGCCATCAGCGAGCTGAATCTCCAGATTCAAGTTGGCGGTAGGCAGTGAAAAGTTATTGCTCAATTCCACCAGGCTATCGAGGTCGTTTGACTGTGACAGGCCCTGGAAAAGTATTGAGAAATCGCCTCCGACTCGAACGTAGACGCCGTCAAACGTAACGTCGGTCTCTTTCGGAGCCTCAAATACGTTGACACCAGCTTTTCCCGGAGTCCGGTAATACTGCAAGTCTGTTAGTTTCTGAGCGTAGGCGGTTCCTGCTAACAGGAACGTTAGACAGAGTGTGCTTATACGTGTTTTCATGAGTCTATTGACGAGTGTTAATAAAATTTGCGAGGCGCGCCAGTACAATGACTAGCCCGTAAAGTGCTGTTCTTTTGCCGCTGCTATTAAATTGAAGTGGACCGTGATTTTGTCATTTGCCTGAATGAGCCCGAAGATGGCAGTCGGTGGGTCGATCCCGAAGTCGCTCATTTTGAGCGGGATCTTGCCCGTCGCTTGATACATGCCATTTGAAAGCTGTTTGCCCTGTACCGTGACTTGAATCGTTCGCGCCGTGCCGGCGATGGAGAGGTGTCCTGCGACGTAGAGGTGCATCGATTCAGTGCCTGTCACAGGGTCCTTAGCGGCAGGGGCTGCGTCAATAAGCTGGAACTGGATGTAAGGATAGTCCTCCGCCTTCAACGCGTGGTAGAAGTCCTCATTCATCCGTTGATTCCCGCAGTCAAAACGGCCTACCGGGACGGTGACTTCAGCAACATCTGCACCTGTACGTGTAGACACTTTATCATGCACGTCGCCGAAACCGCTTATAATATTCGCTTTACACGTGAACGTATTAATCGAAGAGCTTCCGTCAATCCAGAGTTCACTTTCATCTTGCACTACCAGTCGTACCTGAGCGTCGGCCAACTGTGCGAAGCTAACTAGGAACACCACGTAGAGAGGCATCAAGCTCAAGTGACGCGAGTGGTATGTCTTCGGGATATTCATAATCTGGAGGTCAATGAAGATTATGCTAGGGATCGGAGGCTCGTTTTGCCGTAGCCTCAAAATGCACAGTGATTTCGTCGCCGGTTTTCAATGTGCCGAGCATAGCCGTAGGCGGTTTTATGTCGAATGCTGTCATCGTAATTGGCAGGGAGCCTGCCAGCTGAATCTGTCCATCGTTTGTTAATTGACCGGCGACCGTCATGCTTACTGTTTGCGTAACCCCGGCGACGGTAAGTTGACCCGTAGTTGCAAGGGTAAAGGTGTTCGACGAGTCCTTAACTACTTGCGCCTGACTGAGCTTGAACGAAATATTGGGATATTCCTCTGCTCTCAAAGCCTTTTGTGTTTTCTTGTCCATCGTGCCGTTCTTGCACTCGAGAGCGTTGGCGAGAACGTTGATTTCTGAGGCAGTGATTGATGTCACTTTATCCCCGAGCTCTGCATCCAGCCATCCACTGATTTGTGCAGCATCGCACTGCCAATCATGCAGGGACGATGTCCCGGTCACCCACAGGGCGCTGGCATCGGTAAAGACGAAGCGAGTCGTTTTATCTGTCTGCCAACCGGCCAGGACGACAAGCAGCATGGTGACGATGGTTGGTATTGTCTTTGAAGCGGCTTCCATGATCATGCAATGGTGTTGTTGTTTTGTTACAAATATTCGGCTTTATGCGTTGAGGTAACACAAGGTCTTTCAGAGGACGACCTGTAGTGTGTCCCTTACCCGTTGCGTAGGGTCGTGTAGTGGTTGTGTAGGGGATTCCCTCGCAAATATCAGCCCGGCAGGTCTTTTTAGATTGCAAAGCCACTCTTGAGGGCAATGACCACTTCGCTACCCGAGTTGAAATTGCTTCAGTTGTGGAACCTCGTCCGCTCGGCGTAATGTGATTTGACTGCTAAGTTCGGGACCACGTGAGGGATTTCACCCCGTTTACGATTACCCGGATCGAATGGCAGGCGAACCAGGGAATCTTGGTTGACGCGAAAGTTGTCGGCGGGTGGCATACCCGGAAGCGGTGGTAATACTTAATTATCCCTTCAGACCGGATGCCGTAAGGAGTCCCAGTTCGATGAACGTTTCCCGGAACCGGAAACTCGTTTCAGGAAAGAGAAATTCTCTGGCCGTGATGTAGCCAGTTTATTTCTTGAATGCCAGGAGGATGGCTGCGACAGTAGCTCCTATCCAATCAGCTAATACGTCATATGGATCTGCAATTCGCTCGAAGGGCAGGACGCTCTGGTATAATTCTGAGACGATACCGAACGTGAGAGCCAGTGCAAGGGCAAGGAGGATATTCTTTATATGTGACAGTTTAAAAACTCCACTCCACAGCCACGTAAACACAAAAAAAAGTGCAGCATGTACGGGTTTGTCAATTCCGGTGATTCCTACGCTCGGAATGTCGCGACCCGGAATTGTCAACAAGGCAAGAATGAGCAGCGTCCATCCGATTGCCCATGCTAACGGTCGTTCTGAAATCCGTGACTCAATTTTCGAGATCATGTAAGACAACCGGTACTTGATTGACGAGGTCGGTGGGCATCATACTAAGGATGGACCGGTTGCGAGCATAGCGTTCTGCCGAGCGACCCCCGACATGAAGAGCGCATAGTGCCGCTGCCTGTGCCGTTAGCCCCTGGGAATAGAAAGCGCCAATCATACCTGCCAGTACATCTCCGAAACCAGCTTTGGCGAATCCTTTATTGCCGGCAGTACTAATGAAGACCTTCCCGTCGGGTGAAGCTACCAACGTCGGCGTGCCTTTCAGAACTAATACAACTTCGAACCGGGTCGCAAATTCTCGTGCAGTTTCAACTCTATCGTCTTTTAGGCTACCGAGTCTGGTAAATTCTCCATCGTGCGGTGTCAGTATCCATTTTCCCCTGCTCTTTTTTAAAAAATCTGGAGCAACCTGCGAAATGGCGTAGAGAGCATCGGCATCGATTACTGCCGCCCCATCCCACTGTTCGAGAAACGAAATGACAAATGAAAGTGTGCCATCGAGTCGGCCAAGTCCCGGTCCAACAAGTAAACATTTTGCTTTCGATAGACGCTCACGCGCCAGAGTTAGGCCGCTCGCAGCCAGGCCCCGCTCGTTTTCAGGTAGGGCGATTGTCATCGTCTCCAAAGTGGAGGCTGCGACTACGGGTTGAATCGAAGCAGGAACTGCACAGACAACCGCTCCTGCTCCCGATCGGTATGCGCCTAGTGCACTCATACCTGGCGCGCCTGACAAGCCGACCGAACCTCCGATGATTCCCAGTATGCCTATACTATATTTATGATCGTGAACAGACCTGTGGGGCAGCACGCTCTTTATATCAGAGTCGTCAGGTACCCAGGCCATTCCGGCTGTCTCTCCGGCCTCGACAACAAGGTTTGCCGGAATTCCGATGTCGGCAACTAATATCTCGCCGCAGTACGAAGGACCGTCTCCCATTAGCATGCCTGTTTTCACAGCAGCCATTGTAATCGTCATCACTGCCTTGATTGCGGCCCCATGCACTTTGCCAGTGGAAGAGTTTATCCCGGTTGGAATATCGATGGCAATGACTGGCAGCCCGGTGGCGTTTATGTCTTCGACAACGGACCGCATATCTGCCCGGAGATCACTTGCCAACCCGGTCCCCAGCAGGGCGTCGATAATAAGCGTAGTGCCCTTTTCGTCGTTGGACAACGATTGGCTTCGATATGCGTCGATACTGAGTCGAGTTTCAGCTGTTGTTGCAAGTTTAAGGAGTCGGCGGTAGTTCGTAGCCGTATCATCGGAGTATTTTTCCTTCGAGCCCGTCGTCAGGACGTCGACTGATAGTCCCATTTCAATCAGGTAACGTGCGATCACAAAGCCATCACCGCCGTTATTCCCGCTGCCACATATACAGACTAGCCGATCTGTATTGGTTTTGACTGCATACTCGAAAATTCGTTGTGCAGATTGCCGGCCCGCCTCTTCCATGAGATCCATGGATTGAATCCGGGCGCGCGTCGTCGCAAGTTGATCTGCGAGGCGAATGGCCTGAGTATTAAGGGCGGGGTACATGTTGAGTATCGAAAATCACAGTGTCAGCAATCACAGACTCCCAACGAGGACGAACACGTAAAGTGTCTGCCGTCCAGGCGATTAATTCGTAAGGAGCGAACGGGAAGAGTGAGCCAGGATCCCATTTTCCGTTTTGATTGGAATCGACGAACGCCCTGATTCTATATCTGCCTTCTGGCAAGCGGGGAAAAACAAACTGGCCGGAAGTATTGTTGCCGACCGTTGTTCGAAGATTGTCCGGGAGGACAATGTCTCTTGCCTCCAACTCGAACACCACAGGCGAATCGTCAGCTGGCGCACGGAAAAATCCCGAAAGCTCGCCGAGTCGGCGTTGAGGGACGCGAACAAATGTTGCCTGGTACACGGTATCTGGTTGCGAAAACGATTCGCCTTGAAGTCGCACTGTTACTGAGTCCGGGAATACTGATCCTCCAGGTCGCTCGACTCGTATCGTTCGGCCATTGTTGCTCAGCAACCTGAACTCAAGAGGACGACCGGCACTTGATGCCGTAACTCCCTCACGGAATCGTTCCAGGGGTTGGACGCCGTTCGTCCTGAATCCGAACGTCCCTTCGGCCAGATAAGGGATCGTGCCTGATAGCGAGTCAGGCCTGAGATGAGAAAAGAAAGAATCGAACCGGATCGACGCCGAGTCAGGTTGTGTGTTGGCTGAGAACACGACACTCGAACTGTCTCGATTGCCCGAGGAATCGGAAGCCGTGGAATGGACGGTAATATCTCCACGGAGTACCTCCGAGATTATTGCAATTTCTCGTGCATCGGGCGTAACTGTATAGATCCAATCGATCCGAGCCAGCGAATCGTTGCTATCTCGAAGCGTAATGGAAGATGTGTCAACCACGATCCCCTCTGAAAACGTGAGGTTTGTTCTTGACTGCGACAGCGATGAAGCTCGTCGAAGCAGCGGAGGTATGGTATCCTGTACGGCTGTTATAAGAAGTGAGTTACTGGACGAATCGGGTGAAGCAATCGCTCCGCCGACTCGTGAACCTCCACGCGACTCGCTTCCATCGGGTACTTTATTTCTATTGACATCATCGAACGATAGAAGGTAATACAGTCCTGGAGCCAGATACGAGAACGTAAATATTCCATCCGAGTCTGTCTGCGTCCTGTAGTCAGGTTTTCGATGGGCGGCAGGAAATGTTGAAGAATCCGGCATCATGAATGCGTGTACTTCAAAGCCAGATTGCTCGCTGCCGTCGATCGCGGAAATGACCTGGCCAGTAAGACCTGCCTTATTTATTTCGGAGCCAGTTGAAAAAGCGACTACTGACGGGCTTTTCGGCGATACCCCGTTGATATCTTTTAGATTGTTATCGATGGTAATGATGTACGTCGTATTTGCCCGAAGTGTGTCGCGTAGAACAACGTCTACTCTCTTTTTCTTCCACTTGAATTCCGGCGGTAACGAGAGTTCAGGATTTATCTCGAAGGCTTGTTGAAAGGATCCCTGATTGACATATTCGTTGAAGACGATTCTAATCTGATTTGTGCTGACGTTGACGGCATTCCTTTCGGGTGATATCGACTCGATTTCGGGTGGTCGGCTATCGGTTGGCCCACCGGTAGGAGCGACGGGTACGGCACAACCGTGTACCAACAGAACGATGAGCAGTAGGAATGTGTATAAATGATTCAAGAGGAACTGCCGCTGTCGTTACTTCGGATAGAGAAAAACAGATATACGGTGACAGCCGAAGCAGCGGCCACAACCACCGGCTGGAGATATTTGCGGACGAATCCGCGGGATGGTCTCGTTCCTTGTGTTAATGGTATCTCGCTGTCTTCGATAGAGTCGAGTTGATGGCGGTCGACGGTATCGCGGAAGCTATCCGGGCAATCTATGCTTTCGATGATGGTCCCGTCTGCATCACGCACCGTGCCAATAGTGGATACCGAGACTTCGCGATCTACGGTCGAACGCGAACTGCGCCGGTATTGAACAGCAATGTTTGTGGTTTGAAATTCCAGATGTTTTTCTTTGCTGGCGTTGTCGTGGACGCGAACAGATTTCCCCTCGCTCAGCCAGGCAGCGACGACTCCTGACTCTATGAATCCCGTGCTTCCTGAATAGGAGTAAGCCACGGATGAATCGCTTGCGATAGTATTGGAAACACAGTTGCCGACGAGTGACACTATGACATCTCTGTTTGTGGGTTGCGCAATCGCCATGTCGGTGCCAAGGAAAGAGAAGGCAACGAGCGAAAGCGCCAACAGGAAGGTCAGTCTTGCCAAAAAATGATTTACCACTGTGCGGCAAACGGGTTTATTGCAGGAATTGCAATATAGTACATACAGTGGTGCTGTTGGAGCTTGTCAGGCGTAGATGCCGCGCATTTTGAGAGCGTCGGCTACTTTCCGGATTGCCAGGACGTAGGCACCGATGCGGAGTGTGACATCGTACTTTTGGGACGCGTCGAAAACAGAATCGAAAGCCTCACTCATCATTCGGTCCAGTCTCTTGTTCACCCGGGCCTCGGTCCAAAAGTAACCCTGTCGGTCCTGCACCCACTCAAAGTACGAGACAGTCACTCCACCTGCGTTGGCGAGAATGTCAGGAATAACCAATGCTCCACGTTCAGCAAGAATCTTGTCTGCGGCGGGAGTGGTTGGTCCGTTGGCACCCTCTGCGATGATTCGTGCTTTCACTTCGTGGGCATTCCTTTCGGTAATTTGATCTTCCATAGCTGCCGGAACAAGCACATCAACGTCGAGAGCCAGGAGTTCCGAGTTTGAAAGCGGCTGGGCGTTTGAATAACCTTCCAGGGTTCCCTTGTTCGCCGCGGAGTACTCCATCATTGCCACAATGTCGAGTCCCTTTTCATTGTAGTACGCGCCGGAGATGTCACTAACGGCGACGACTTTACATCCTTGTTGCTGCAGCAATTTGGCAGCGACAGATCCAACGTTGCCGAATCCTTGAACAGCAACTTGTGCATCGACCGGGAGAATGCCAAGTTTTTCCATTGCAGCGAGGGTAACAATCATTACGCCGCGTCCGGTGGCTTCAAATCTTCCTTGAGACCCACCAAGAATAATTGGCTTCCCGGTAACGACTGCATTTGTATTTGCTCGCACGTGCATGTTGTACGTGTCGAGAATCCAGGCCATTATTTGCGCATTGGTGTTCATGTCAGGAGCAGGGATATCCTTATCCGGACCGAAGACGTCAATTAAGTTTGCCGTATAGCGTCTGGTAAGGCGCTCAAGTTCACCTTCGCTCATCTCGCGTGGATTGCAACAAATGGCGCCCTTTGCTCCGCCAAATGGGACACCGACAATGGCGCACTTCCAGGTCATCCAGGCAGCCAGCGCACTTACCTCTTCGATTGTGACGTTTGGCGAGTACCGGATACCGCCTTTGCTCGGTCCGAGGATCTCGTTGTGGATGACCCTGTAGCCGTCGAACATCTGAATATATCCGTCGTCCATTACGACCGGAATGGCAGTCATGTGGATGCGGGCAGGTTTTACCAGATAGGAATAGAATCCGGGATCCAGTTCCAGGATTTTAGCCGCGACATCAAATCTGCTGACCATCGACTCGAAAGGATTTTCTTTGTCCCTAATCGGCGCGGGTTCCTGATATATGGCACGTTCGTAAACGTTTCGCTTGTACGGCATATCTTGAAGCCTGGAGTTACTGGTGGGTTACGTGATTTCTCAATTAATCGACACAGGTAGGTCGATTGTAAGATTTGCCCGGCAATTTACATGTACGTAGACATCTGTCTAAAATTCGAGACCGATTTCACAGATAATAGATAGTTACTTGAACGATCGATTAACCGCGCGGCGACTGAAAGAAATCGCTTCGTTGAAGCGAAAGAAAAACAGGCAGGAACTGGCCCAGACATTGGTTGAGGGCACCCGGTCTGTCCAGAGCCTGCTCGAGTCTCGTGCTGAGGTTCACGAGGTAATAGTAAACGAACGTGTTGATGTGTCGCAGTTGGCGTGGCTTCCGCCGCATCAGAATGTTTTTACCGTTGATAATCGTCAATTTGAGCAGCTGAGTGACGTTCAGAACAGTCAGGGAATCGTTGCTGTCGCGTCAATACCGAATGTGAGTTTAATAGGCGGTGTTTCAGCTTCAAAAATCGTCGCTCTGGACGGCCTGGCAGATCCAGGAAATGCGGGTGCCATTCTGAGGACAGCTTCGTGGTTTGGGGTCGAGATGATCATTGCTGGCGAGAACACAGTCGATCTTTTCAGCCCGAAGGTAGTGCGGAGCTCGATGGGAGGGGTGTGGGATACCGATATCGTTGAAACTGCTGACCTTGTTGCAACGCTCGTCGATCTAAAAGAAACGGGCCTCGAGGTATTCGTTGCGGATATGGCTGGTACAGATGTGAACTCATGGCAGGCAGAGGCCAGGGGTGTATTGGTGATAGGGAATGAAGGCCATGGCGTCCGACCCGAAGTAGTCAGGGTGGCCGATGAGGTAGTTTCAATACCTGCAATGAGCGAATCGCGTAGTGTTGAATCCCTGAATGCAGCCGTCTCGTGTGCCATTTTATTGCAAGTTTGGCTTGGGCGAGGGCAGTAGGATGGGGCAATCAGGGCGGTAATGTCAATCTGATAGTGTATATTTAGGGCTGGCAACATCTCTTTTGTTTTCCCACTGGCAATTCATGGAAGTACCGTCACTGCAAGGCGTTTCGATTGAACACGGCCTGCTCACAATGGAGAAGCCGCTCAAGCTGAGTGAACAGCACCGTCAACTTTCGATTGGTATCCCTAGAGAGGTGTCAAACGAAGAGCGGAGGGTTTCGATCTCGCCGAGCGGTGTAAGTTCATTGGTTGCCAATGGTCACGCTGTTTTCGTTGAAAAAGAGGCCGGCGATCAGGCGCACTTTAGCGATACAGAATACTCGGATGCGGGAGCAACGATCGAGCAATCGCCTGAAGACGTATACTCACGATCGGAGTTGATCGTCAAGGTCGGGCCTCCATGTCCGGATGAACTCCCCTTCCTACAGGAAAAACAGATCCTCATTTCCGCGCTTCATTTAGGAGGGACGTCGCCTGAGTTTCTCAAGCGGCTAATGGATCTTGGAATAACCGGAATCGGATTCGAATTTATTCGCGATTCAGACGGCACCTTCCCGATCGTCCGGATGATGCACGAGATTATGGGATCGATGGCGGTACAGATCGCTGCTCGTTATCTGGAAAGTAGCGAAGGAGGCAAGGGAGTAATGCTTGGTGGCATTTCCGGTGTCCCACCTTCGAATGTTGTGATCCTTGGTGCAGGTGTAGTCGGAGAGTGGGCAGCACGGACGGCGCTGGGCTTTGGTTCTCATGTCATCGTACTCGATTCAGACCTTGGAGCATTGCGTGCGCTTGAGCACTATCTGGACCGGCGGATCACGACTGCTATGGCAACGAAGCAGTACCTGCGTAACGCGGTGGCGACAGCCGACGTCATTATCGGTGCCATGATGTCAGACGGATATAGATCGCCAATGCTGGTGACGGAGGAAATGGTGATGTCTATGCGCTCTGGTTCTGTCGTAGTCGATGCTGTTATTGATCAGGGTGGTTGCATAGAGACGAGCCAGCCAACTACTCATTCGAAGCCTGTCTTCCGCAAACACGATGTAATTCATTATTGTGTCCCAAACATGCCATCGAATGCAGCGCGGACGGCGACATATGCGCTTACAAACGTGCTCGTCCCCTACCTGTTGAACATCGGAGAGGTCGGATCGATAAATGAGGCGCTCTGGCGTAACGTTGGCTTGAGAAGTGGAGCATATGTATATCGTCGGCATCTCACGAAGAAGAGTCTGGCTACAATGTTCGGCATGCCTCACAGAGATATAGAGCTTTTGATCGCATCCGGCATTTAATCAGTTGGAAGATCTGCATTAAAACCTTTACGTCTTTATCTGATGTTGGTCGCTTAGTGGCTTGTAAAGTACGAAGATCAGGTTTTCGATTCGCCGACATGCACCACTAACGCGAGAACCAAAAAAAGACGTGGGGGCCACCAAACCTTCTCCCCGGTTGCAACTTAGGTCCCAGCAGCGATCTACCAATGAGGAAATCCTAGGGAAAATCCTGCAAAAAAAATGCTAGGATTCCTCCCGGTAACTGAAGCTCGCGGCGCCAATATGTAATTAGCGTAAATCCGTCGGTTGCCAAGTCATTCGAAATTTTAGAACTTACGCTAGCACCCTACTTTAATGGCAACTGGTCCGACGGTGCAACAGTGCATCTATCATGTGCTCATTTCCCACCACATAGCTTGCTCCGAGCACATTCCTAGTGCGTGCATTATGTTACCGGTCAGGTAGATGCCTTATTGTCACTACTTCATCAACTGCAGCAGCAGAACTGCGTGGACAGCATCGGCTCACATTTTAGTAAACGAAAGACCCACACATTTAATGGCTAGTGAAACTCCTCCCGTAATACGATCACCCGTTGGGACTACCCTCCGTTGCAAAGGATGGCAGCAGGAGGCTGCAATGCGGATGCTAATGAATAACCTCGATCCCGATGTCGCAGAGCTGCCTGACCAATTGATTGTTTACGGGGGCAGTGGCAAAGCCGCCAGGGATTGGGAGTCCTACCACCGCATCATTCAAACACTGGAGCGCCTGGAAAACGATGAGACACTACTCGTCCAGAGCGGTAAACCTGTGGGTGTATTTACGACGCACGAAGATGCTCCTCGGGTTCTCATAGCGAACTCCCATCTGGTTCCTAAATGGGGCACCTGGGATGAATTCCGTCGCCTGGAGGCAATGGGTCTCACCATGTATGGCCAGATGACCGCAGGGTCATGGATCTACATCGGTTCACAAGGCATCCTTCAGGGTACCTTCGAGACATTTGCTGCCTGCGCTAACAAGCATTTTGGCGGGAGTCTAAAGGGCAAGCTCGTCGTTACGGGAGGCCTCGGTGGAATGGGAGGAGCTCAGCCACTCGCAGCGACTCTTAACGGCGCTGCCTTCCTCGGCGTCGATGTCGATCCTGTGCGTATTCAACGGCGTGTTGATACTGGCTACTGCGACCGTATCTCAACAGACCTGGACGAGGCTCTTGAACTTGTCCTCGACGCGCGCAAGAACGGTGAAGCACTATCAGTCGGATTGGTGGGCAACATTGCCGACGTCCTGCCAATCCTGATCCAGCGAGGTATTACCCCGGACGTCCTGACAGACCAAACTTCAGCGCACGATCTCCGCATCGGATACATCCCCACAAACCATTCCCTTGAGTCAGCAACCAAACTTCGGAAACAGGATTCTCACGCTTACGAAGAGGCCGTACTCGACTCCATGCAGGTTCATGTTCAGGCGATGCTTGATCTGAAAAAAGCGGGTGCCATCACCTTCGATTATGGCAATAACCTGAGAGGGCAAGTAGCGGACCTGCGTGGGATGAACGAGGCGTTCGACATTCCGGGATTTGTGCCCGAATACATTCGCCCTCTTTTCTGCAAAGGCTCCGGTCCGTTTCGCTGGGCCGCCCTGTCCGGCAATCCCGAAGACATCTATACTACCGATGCCGCCGTACTGGAGACGTTTCCTGAAAAGGAGGATCTTGCTCGCTGGATTCACAATGCGCGTGAGAAAGTTCATTTCCAGGGACTCCCCGCACGCATATGCTGGCTCGAATACGGTGAAAGAGCAGAAATGGGTGAACGTTTTAACTGGCTGGTCAAAAAAGGAAAAGTAAATGCCCCGATTGTCATCGGACGAGATCATCTCGACAGCGGGTCCGTCGCTTCGCCCAACCGTGAAACAGAGGGAATGAAAGACGGCTCGGATGCAATCGCGGACTGGCCACTCCTTAATGCCATGCTCAATACGGCTTGCGGCGCCAGCTGGGTGTCGCTGCACCATGGTGGTGGAGTCGGTATCGGGTATTCGATTCACGCCGGGATGGTCGTGGTTGCCGATGGTACCGATAAAGGATTGCAACGTGTCCGCCGGGTACTCACCGCAGATCCGGGTACCGGAGTCATGAGACACGCCGACGCTGGCTACGAGTCAGCTATCCAGACTGCCAAAGATCGCAATGTTGATCTTCCAATGATAAACGGCTAAAAGAAATTGACAAACAATCCCTCGCTTCTATCCGTTTTGTCTCTCTATCAGGACCTGAATGATCGAATGGCATCGTTGCGCCATGATTCAAGCAGCGTTGCTACTTCTCGTACTCTGGTAGAGAATGCCCTTCTTGACGGAAAAGTATACTACGGTATCAATACCGGGTTTGGAGCTCTCGCCTCCAGCCGAATCGGCGGCGAAGATCTGAAAGCCCTTCAGCGGAATCTACTTTTCTCTCATGCTGTCGGCGTTGGCGAGCCCGTCCCTCGGGAGATTACGCGGCTTATGCTCCAGCTCAAGATCCACTCGCTCTCACTTGGACTGTCCGGTGTGTCATCCTCGACGTTTGAGCGCCTTCTGATCATGGAAGAACTTGACCTCATTCCTGTTGTCCCGACTCGTGGCAGTGTTGGCGCCTCGGGTGATCTCGCGCCACTTGCCCATCTTTCGCTGCCCCTCATCGGCGGCGGAGAAATTTGGAGTGATAACGGCGACCGTGTTGCGGCAGCTTCGGTGCTTCAAAAGCACGGGCTAGAACCGATTGAGCTTCAGGCAAAAGATGGGCTCTCACTTATTAACGGGACCCAGTTGATGTGCGCGTACGGCGCATACATTCTTAATCGAAGTCTCGGTATTCTTTCCTTTGCTGATATCATCGCCGCGACCAGCCTCGAGGCTCTCCAGGGAAGCGCCAGACCCTTCGACCCGCGCGTACACGACGCAAGAAATCATCGGGGACAGGGGATCGTCGCTGAGAATATTCGCACCCTCTTGCAAGAATCGGAGATTCTCGAGTCACATCGCAATTGTGGTAAAGTTCAGGACCCTTATTCACTACGATGTGTACCGCAGGTTCACGGAGCAACCCGTGACGCCATCGACTACTGCGTCCGGGTTATCGATACAGAAATGAACTCCGTTACAGACAACCCACTTGTCTTTGACGATGGAGATATTATTAGTTGTGGCAACTTTCACGGGCAGCCACTCGCACTTGCGCTCGACTTCGCCGCAATTGCATTATCTGAACTTGCTTCCATTTCAGAACGAAGGCTATATCTGTTGCTCGCTGGTCACGACGGACTCCCCAGGCTGCTAATGAAGGAGACAGGTATCAACTCAGGATTTATGATTCCCCAGTATACTTCGGCTGCGTTAGTCTCCGAAAACAAAGTGTTGTCTCATCCTGCAGCCGTTGATTCAATCCCTACCAGCCTCGGACAAGAGGACCATGTAAGTATGGGGAGTATCTCAGCTCTAAAACTTTATCAGATTTTTCAGAATCTGGAAACTGTCCTTGCTATCGAGCTGATTGCAGCCGCACAAGCCCTCGACTATCGGCAACCACTGCGGCCGGGGAAAGGCGTCGAAGTTGCCCACCAATTCCTGCGAGAGTCAATTCCACATCGCGAAGCAGATTATTATTTCCATGACGACCTCGATCCGCTGATGGAAATTATCCGATCAGGAAAACTTCTGGATTCACTAAGGAATTCTGGAATTTCCATAAACTGATCTTATGCCAATTCTTCGAAATATTGGGAGTCTGGTAACCTGCACAGGAATGAAGTCTCAAGACTGCGGTGTTGCCATAACTGATGCTGCGATTGCCTGGCGAGCGGGGAAGATTGTATGGGTAGGCAAGAATTCGGAAATACCATCGGAGTTGCAAGGCGAAGACGAGCACGATGCCGATGGATGCCTGGTCGTACCCGGGCTGATCGACTGCCACACCCATCTGGCGTTCGGAGGATGGAGGTCGGATGAGTTTTCACAGCGCGTTCGTGGAGAATCGTACCTTGAGATTGCAAAAGCCGGTGGGGGTATAAAAAGTACGGTTCGTAAAACAAGAGCTGCATCTGAAGACGATCTCCAAGATCGGTGTCTCGCTTTCCTGGGCGAAATCCAGAAGTTGGGAGTGACGACCGTGGAATGCAAGAGTGGCTACGGACTCTCCGTTGCGGAGGAGCTGAAGTTACTGCGGGTTTATCAATCACTGCGAAAAATCCAGCCACTGAGAATTGTATCTACATTCCTTGGTGCTCATGTTGTACCAGAGGAATTTTCTGGCAACGCAGATGGTTACGTTGACTTGATAATCAACGAGATGATTCCTGCCGTCGCTGACGACAACCTGGCTTCATTTTGTGACGTTTTTGTTGAAGAGGGTGCCTTTGACATCGCGAGATCTCGACGAATCCTTACAGCAGCTCAACAAAAGGGGATGCGCGGCAAGTTGCACGCCGACCAGCTAAGCGACGGCGGCGGCGCTGCTCTCGCGGCAGAAGTAGGAGCGATTTCCGCCGATCATCTCGAGCACACACCTCGGAGCGGGATGAAAGCGATGGCCAATGCCGGAGTTGTTGCCGTAGCACTGCCAATCGCCAGTCTGTACCTCGATGAACGCCCGTTTGATGGCCGACAATTTGTTGATGAAGGCGTTCGCGTCGCTGTAGCAACGGATTTTAATCCCGGGAGCGCGCCGTCGTATCATCTGCCACTTGCCATGACGCTCGCCTGTACAATGAACCACCTGACTCCTACCCAGGTGCTGAAGGGTGTAACATTAAATGCTGCGCATGCCATCGGGTTATCACGCTCCATAGGCTCGATCGAGGTAGGCAAACAGGCTGACCTGGCACTGGTCTCTGCGGATTCGGTCGACCAGTGGCTATATCACTTCGTTCCAAACGCCGTCACCGCATCGTATGTAAACGGTGAGCGGAGATAACTATCCCGATAGACTTCCGCTTTTGATCGGCCTGTGTCTATAACATACATATTGTCAATAACCGGCGACATCTGACAGCAATGGACAAATCTTTTTTAACGAGCCCCGATATAGCGGCCCGGCAAACCAGGGTGCAGGACCTCCGCATTGGCAACCTGTTTTGTGATGACTATGCGGAAGCTCGTATTGTCATTGTTGGTTTTCCTCACGATGAAGGAGTTAGAAGAAATGGCGGTCGAGTCGGTGCTGCAAGTGCTCCGGATGAGATTCGGAAACAATTGTACAAGTTCTGCCCGGACTCTGGGAATGGAGAATTCCTGACGACCGTAGAAGCCACGATGGACGCGGGTAATGTAACCCCCTCTTCAAGCCTGGAAGACAGTCAGGAAAAACTTGCTACTATCGTCGGCAGTATCATCTCTGACAACAAGATCCCGATTATCCTTGGCGGAGGCCACGAAACTTCGTACGGGCATTTCCTGGGTTATGTTAACGCGGGTAGAGATGTCTCCATCATAAATCTCGACGCTCATCCCGACGTTCGACCACTTATCGACGGGAAGGGCCATTCAGGGTCACCGTTTAGACAGGCTGCTGAACACTCGGCCCATCGGTTGAAAAAATACACAGTCATGGGACTCCAACGCCACGCTGTCGCTTTGAATCATATACAGTATTTGGAAAAAAGCGAGTTTCCATTTTCATTTCGCGATAAATATGATTTGGTGGCGTGGTCCGCCGCGTTGGATGTAGGCTCGTGTATGATGGTAACGTTCGACATGGATGCTATGGATGGATCGATTGCTCCGGGTGTGAGTGCACCATCCGTAAACGGCCTGTCGAGTCGAGACTTTCTGGAAGCTGCCTATGCGGCAGGCGTCTCACCCAATGTTCACTCAATAGATGTGGTCGAAGTCAATCCTGCATTCGATATTGACAATAGAACAGCCAGGCTGGCCGCTGTCGGTATCTGGAATTTCCTTAGAGGCGTCAGCGATCGAACGGAGAGTGAATGAATAAGATTAAAATCCTTACGACCGGTGGTACCATCGATAAGATTTACTTTGATGCACAAAGTAAGTATGAAGTCGGAGATCCACAGATTGCCGAAGTGTTGCATACGGTAAACTCAACGGCGCCGTTTGAAGTTGAAATCGTCTTTCAGAAAGATAGTCTCGACATCACTGATGAAGATCGACAGATTTTGCGACAGCGTGTTCTGGGTTCGGAAGAGGAGCGGATACTGATTACGCATGGTACAGATACGATGTCTGATACAGCAAGGCAACTGCAGGGTATTGATGGGAAAACAATTGTACTGGTTGGATCTCTTTCTCCTGCTCGATTCAAGCAGACTGATGCCGAGTTCAACATCGGATTTGCAATGTGTGCCGTGCAAACGCTGCGGCCCGGGGTCTACATCGCAATGAATGGTCGTGTGTTCGAAGCAGATCGTGTCAGGAAAAACCGCACTGAAAATCGATTTGAAGAAATAAAGTGATCATGAAGATTGCAGTGACCGCCAGGTTTTTTATTTGGAGTGGCGCACGCATTTGATAGTCTCGGAGAAAATAGCATCGGGTTGGGGGACTCTTACAGGTCTTACCCGCCTTATCCGCCCAGGCAATATCCTGATGGTGATAGCTAGCGTGTACGTAGGTGCGGCCATCGAGAACAGCCTGTTCCTGGAGACAGTGGCGGAATTCAACGAGAGGTTACTTTTCGCGTCGATTTCTGCTGGTCTGGTTGCCTCCGGAGCGAATGCACTGAATGATTTCTATGATTTGGAGATCGACAGAATTAATCGCCCGGATCGTCCCCTGCCATCCCTCATCGTTATGCCATCGAGCGCCAAATTGCTGGCAGCAATTCTAATGCTGGCGGGAATCGGTTTGGGTCTTCACGTCTCTTTAACGCACGGAATTGTTGCGGCGCTGTGCTGCGTAACTCTCTGGCTATATAATCGTTACCTGAAAACACGTGGCGTCGCAGGCAATCTAGCCGTAGCGGTCATCGCTGGAGTGACTCTTATTTATGGAGGACTCGTTGTTGGAGATGGGTCCGGCGCACTGACCGGGGCTGTTTTTGCCTTCCTCCTTACCATGGCCAGGGAAGTTGTAAAAGATATTGAGGATGTAAAAGGCGATGCGGAAATCGGTTCGCGTAGCTTACCCGTTGTGAAAGGTGACTCGTTTGCCCGAAACTTCGCCATTGCGTTTATTCTTGTTACAATAATCGCCACTCCACTACCGTTTGCGAGTTTGGGTTTCGGTGGACTTTTTCTAATTGTAATGGTGGTTGTTAATCTGCTGCTTTTCCACGTGATCCTCCAGCTTTACAATGGGGCTCGCGCAAGGAAATTATCTACGTTGCTAAAATTATCGATGCTATTTGGAATGGTGGGACTGATACTGGGGCGAGTTGGTGAATAAAGACTCGAAAAATCATATCCAGAAAAAAGAGGACACGATTGCTGGACTCAAGGCTGGCATAGTCACGTCAATTGAAGTCCAAACAGATGTCAATCGCCGTTCTATTTTCATCGATGGCGATTTCGCCTTTGGAGTTTCCGTTTTTGTTCTGGAAAAAATCCCAGTGCGAATCGGAGAGAAAGCTTCTGTCGCAGTACAGAAGAAACTGGTCGAACAAGACTTTCAGGTGCGTGCCCGAGGAATCGCGATAAACTACCTCTCGTATAAACCGCGGACCAGAAGGGAGTTGGAAACGCGTCTGAAACGCTTTGCCGGCGATTCTCAGGTCGTCGACTCGCTAATTGCAGAGTTTAGCCGTTCCGGGTTAATAAACGACCTCAATTATGCTAATGCGTTCATCTCCTCACGTTATCGTGTCAAAGGACACGGGCCGTCGCGATTACGCTCGGACCTGATTCGCAAAGGAGTAGCCCGGGATACCATTGACAAGGCTCTTCAGCAGCTTGGCGAGGACGATTTTGAACAGCGAGCGGAAGAATTACTTCGTCGTCAGTGGCACAAGTATCGTAAATTGACGGACAACCGGGTCCGAAAACGTCGGGCGGTAGCTTTCCTTCAACGGAGTGGTTACCCTGTTAGCCTTGCTCTTGAAGTTTTCAACAGTGTGGGCAACGAAACATCGGGCAATTCGCAGTAGATAAACGATCACCTCAGATCCACGACCAGTGCCTCCTGAATCGGACGATATATCGCAACAAAGCATGGGTCGCTCGGACCTGGTGCAGCGACAAACGCGGTTTACGGGTGAGCGAATCGTCCGCACGCTTGTGTGGACGCTCATCCTGGCAACGGTACTCCTGCTTGTATGGTATTTCTCTCGCCTCGTAATATATCTCGTCATCGGGGCAGCTCTTGCGTACATGATGCGCCCAATAGTGGATCGAGTTCAGTCAGCCGGAGTCGGAAGGATTACAGCAATTCTCGCAACGTTTATTGTAGTCTTCGGTGGCCTGTCGATCCTTCTCAGGTACCTGGTCCCTTTTGTGGCCAACCAGGTTTCGGACATTTCACAACTCGTCACTCCCTCGGGTATTCAATCGGTTTTTGCTTCCATCGAAGATCGCTTACCTACCGGATTCCAGGATGACTCCGTAACGACGGGGATTGAAACTGCCATAACAACTCTATTCGAAGGAGATAAGATATCGAGCTTTATGGGGTCGATAGTTGACATCTTTACTAATCTGTTCTACGCAGTAATAGTTGTACCCTTTATAACTTTCTTTTTTCTGAAGGATGGCACTCGCATCCGCCACAACCTGATGAAACTGGCACCCAACAGGTATTTCGAGATTACATTATCGATTGTCGAAAAGATTGAATCCAATATGGGCAGGTACCTGAAAGGCCTGTTCCTTCAGTCGATATCAATTGCTACGTTGTCGTCTGTCTTATTGTATGCTGTCGGCCTCGAATACGCCCTCGCCGTCGGAGTTTTCGCTGGACTTGCTAACACAATCCCATACTTCGGTCCTCTAATGGGATTTATTGCTGGTACCGTTGTAGGCGTCGCCCAAACAGGAGATCTTTCGCTGGTGCCAGGTGTGTTTATCGCAATGGGTATCACACAAATTATGGACAATGTTTTTTTTCAACCGTTCATCTTCTCAAAGGCAGCTCGAGCACATCCACTTATCATCTTGTTCGTTGTGTTGATAGGCGCGCAGATTGCAGGCATAGTTGGAATGCTTGTTGCAATTCCGCTGACTACGACCATTCGTGTTGTAATTGAACAGGTTAACTGGAGTATCAAGAACTACAGAATCTTACAATACGGATAGTCAGACCCATTGTCCTCCGGTTCATTTCTAAATATCCATGGTTCCAGCCGCCTTCTGGTTTTCAGTGCGGCGATCGGGTTGATCGCCTACTTGCTGATTCTACCAAGGCAACATCCTGACTCGATCGCTACAACAGTGCTGAGTTCAGAGGACGTCACTGAAATCGCGTCAGCTTTTCTACAGAGTCATGGCTATACCATTGAGGACATGCGTGTAAAGGCGCGAATCATCCGCGATGCTTCACTCATCGGGAGTGTTCAGGACTCGTTGGATAGATCTGGATTACTTGGCGAAGCCACACCGGAAGTACTCGACAAGCTTCCGCTATACTACTGGAACGTTTCGTTCTTTCGAAAGGCCGAAGCTGTGGGTTGGCAGCCGCGCTTTTCTGTGGACGTCACTTTGAACGGTAAGGTGTGGGAGTTCGAGAACACCGCAGAAGTGTTCATCGACAAAGTAAATCGTGATGCGTTGAGGACCATGCGTGTATCGCTTACCGACGGTGAGAGGCCGTCAGGGAGCCGTCCGCCGCCACCACCGGATTCTGTACTCTCTCGTTCCATCGAGTTTGACACGGACGAATTTCCTGCTCGCGTCGATTCAACGGTTATGGCACAGGCAGGCACTTCCCTTACTCAAGATGCACTATCAGGAGACAGGACGCTCCTGGTAAGTCCCCGTGGGGCGATCGACCTGGCACAATATTACCTGCGGCAACTGGATGCTCCTGCTGGTTTCGAACCCGACTCAGTGTGGTTGGCTTCGGAAGGTAATAGTGTTCGAGCACTGGTTAGATATCAGGCGACTTTACCAATTCTGAAGCAGGCGATGGCGCCCATTGTGTCGGTAACACCGCAGGGCTCCCTTTATCAGATTTCCTACGTGCTGGCGAACACGAGTTCGGACAATAATCTCGGAAGAACAGAGCTCGTCGGGATGCTTATCACCGGTATTCTTGCTCTTGTCATTGTTTTCTTCTTGCTGGTGACATTTTTCCGGCGCTTGATGGAACGCCTTATTGACGTTAAAGCCGCTCTCATCGATGCACTGATAGTATCAACCCTGCTCGTGATCTTTCTTGTCCTTCAGGAAAATCTAGTCTTCGGGTTTTCGTCACTTCCTACCTGGGGTCGCTGGTTGCTTCCCTTTGTTATCGGTGGATTCGCTGGCGGTGGAATGGCAGTTCTGCTGTTTCTGGTAACAAGTGCAGCAGATTCGTTAGCACGCTCGCGGTGGTCAAAACAACTTGCTTCGATGAGCCTTGTCCGACAAGGTCGAGTCATGAATGCTCGTGTCGGCAGTGGCCTCGTAAACGGTGTCCTTACTGGATTCGTTCTCCTCGGTATCGTAGCTATCGAACTTGCACTCCTGCCGATGGCTAACATAGACGTCGGTGAAAACACAGTTCAAAATAATATTTTGCTTGCCTTGCCCTCGGCGATAAGCCTCGTTGGGTTTATCAGCTATGTAGAGATAGGCATCCTCTTTATTACCGTCGCGACAATCGTTCGTCGATGGACCGCCAACCGGTATGTACTCGTCGTGGTAGCTGCAGCATTTTTTGGCGCAATGCAGATTGTTTTCCCGGCGTTGCGACCTATTGGTTTTACATGGGTTGCGTCGGCCGTACTCGGACTTGCAATCGCCTGGGCATTTTTACGTTTTGACCTGTTTACGTGCATCATCGCACTATTTAGTGCAAACCTGATCTGGTTTCTGCAAGACGGATGGCTTATAGAAGGCTCGCCCGGATTGCCTCCGTATATCCTGGGATTTGCTGTAGTCCTCGGACTCCTGGGTTTTGGAATTCTCGGCATCGTTAAAGGTGCTCCAGTCGAGCGCGTACGCGATTACGTACCTGAATACATCAGAGAAGTGAGGCGGCAGGAAAGACTCCAACATGAGCTAAGCATTGCTCAACAAGTACAGGAGTCATTCCTACCGCGAAAGATGCCGCAACTCGCTGGCATTGACGTCGCTGCCCGCTGTCTAGCAGCCGAAGAAGTCGGGGGAGACTATTATGATTTCGTGGTTATGGGTCCGGACAGGTTGGCTGTGGTCATTGGTGATGTAAGCGGAAAGGGAATCCAGGCAGCATTTTTCATGACGCTCGCGAAAGGATTTATACGAACGCTGTGCAAGGAGAACCACGATCCTGCTACGGTGCTTACAAAAGTCAACGAACTTTTCTGCGAAAACGCGCCTAAGGGAATGTTTGTCACCATGATTTTTGGGATCCTCGATATCACAGGAAAAAGCTTTACGTTTGCCCGCGCTGGGCACAACCCGGTAATATTCCGCGACGGAAGTAATGAAGTTTCTTTCAACCAGCCGCGCGGATTGGGAATTGGTCTTGTCACCGGGGAGAGGTTTCGGGAAAGCATCGAACAGTCCGTCATTCACCTGGATGAAGGTGATTCGGTCGTTCTTTTTACAGATGGTTTCTCGGAAGCCATGAACCACTCACGGGAGTTGTTCGGCGACAAGCGTTTGTCGGCTGTCGTACGCAGGTCTCGCTCTGAGTCGGCAGACGGACTTCTGGAAGAGGTGCAGGAGGCCGTTGATAATTTTGTTATGGGAGCTGACAGACACGACGACATGACGATGATTGTCTTCAAGTTAGTTTCGACGAATGGTCAGATCAACTCGCACAGTGACATCACATGATCGCACGAACTGAAGCAGCCAAAAAGCAGATACTCTCTGTCGTCGATTCGCCTCCGGAGGTCGCCCTCATTTTGGGTTCCGGACTTGGGAGTCTAGCTGAAAGCATCGAGAACCCGCTAGTTTTCAAGTCGAGTGACTTGAAGGATTATCCGGAGTCTACGGTTGAAGGGCATGACGGACAATTGATTTTCGGGGAGATTGAAGGCCGCCGCGCGGTTATCGTCAAAGGTCGGCTGCATTATTACGAAGGCTACACTATTCAGGATGTTGTCTTTCCTATTAGTCTTTTGGCCGCGATTGGTGTTGAGCGTTTACTGGTAACGAATGCCGCTGGAGGAGCGAATCCCCAGTTCGGTCCAGGGACCCTCATGTTTATCGACGACCATATTAATATGGGATTTGCCAATCCGCTGATTGGTTCTGCTGACGACGGGCCCAGGTTTCCCGACATGTCGGCACCATACGACAAGGTTTGGCTGGAGGAGTCGCGTGAAATTGCCCGAGACCTCGGGATTCAGACTGAAGTGGGGACCTACTTTTGGACACCGGGCCCATCGTATGAGACAAAAGCAGAAGTTAAAGCATACCGAAAAATGGGAGCCGACGCTATCGGGATGAGCACCGTCCCTGAAGTGATTGCCGCGACCTATTATGCAATCCGCGTCCTCGGGATTTCTACGATAACAAACAAGGCAACCGGTCTGTCAGACGAGATCCTTGCACACGAAGACGTTCTCGAAGTGGGCCTGTCAGTTCGCTCAAGGCTGGAAAAACTGGTACGAGGAATCGTGGCTGCAATCTAGCCAGTCACGGGATCGTCATGCGAGCTACTCGACAACACGCGCAACGCGAGCGTCAGTCTCCTGGTATTTTGCGATGTACTCGTCGAGAATCCACTGGTATGTTTTTTCCATTCCATCGCGAAGCCGAATTCCGGGTGACCAGTTCAGGTACTCAGTGATCTTGGTGTTATCACTGTTCCGGCCATTCACTCCCCTCGGAGCATCCAGCTTATAGGTTCGGTTCAACTTGATGCCAGCGATATCTTCCACAATATCGACGAGGCCATTAATAGTGACCAACTCGTTTGATCCGAGGTTGACAGGCTCGGGCACGTTGCCGTTCATGATCTTGTCGATCCCAACAAGACAGTCATCGATGTACATGAAACTTCGAGTCTGCTTGCCATCGCCCCATATCTCGATTTCGTGATTGCCACTCAATTTGGCTTCGATAACTTTACGGCAGATTGCCGCCGGGGCTTTTTCACGGCCTCCTTCCCATGTGCCATCCGGGCCGTATACATTGTGGAATCTAGCGACACGCGTATACAGGCCAAAATCTTCGCTGAAGTGGCGGCACATCCTTTCCGAGAAGAGCTTCTCCCAACCGTATCCATCCTCCGGCATCGCAGGGTAGGCATCAGACTCTTTCAGCGGGACCACATCTTCACTCTTTTGCTTGTCGGCATTATACACGCATGCGGATGAAGAATAAAAATACCGATCGACCCCGGAAGCGTGTGCAGCTATCAAAAGATTGGTATTGATGAGAACTGAAATCATGCACAGTGCGCGGTTGTTCTCAATGAACCCCATACCGCCCATGTCGCAGGCCAGGTTGTAGACGTCATTGACTCCGTCGCACGCAGCATTGCAGTGAATCGGATCCTTTAAATCTGCAACGAGATTATTGGCGTCCTGGTGAACCTGGTACCATTCTTCCAATGGTTTGATGTCAATGGCGCGTACACTAACATCGCCTGATTCCAACAGCCGACCAACGAGGTGCCCACCAATAAATCCACCAGCTCCAGCAACTGTAATAATTCTGCTACTCATCAACGATCTTTACCTTGAAGAAAATCTGTTCGATTCGTCTACGCTAAAGGTACCTGCTTGCGTTCCTGACCGGAGCGAAATTTCCATTTC
>CBDUKH010000040.1:0-27629 GCA_965367755.1 uncultured Rhodothermales bacterium | reverse complement strand
GTGTATTCGGTAACCGAAAACCGCCGCTTACCCTGAATTACGATGGACTTGGATCCATCTGGCATCTTGATCAGCTTCAGAATTGTTGCAACAGTACCGTACTCGTAGAGATCTTCCGGATCGGGATTTTCAAGGTCGGGATTACGTTGCGCGACAACGCCTATGAGTCGGTCATCTGCGAAAGCATCTTTAACCAGATTGAGTGACGCATCTCGACCAACTGTGATCGGCAGAACGACACCAGGGAAGAGAACGGTGTTGCGGAGAGCAAGGATTGGAAGGACGTCGGGTACTTCCGACGTACTCATTTCTTTCTCTTCGTCAGCGGTGGGCAGGGGAATACTCTGCTCCGGATCGTCATCAACACTCAGCCACAATCTTTCGTCGGTCATAAACTTTATAATTTATCCTCTTACAAGGATTAGTGTCTTGAAGGAACAACAATTTGTAGGACCAACAAAGTCAAAAACCAGGCCAAGTCACCAAGACTGACATTGTGTCGGTACAGCTACACCAGCTCTTTGATAGCCGCTTCCAGTGCTTCGAGTTTGAACGGTTTTGACAGAACAAGGTCAATATCGCCATCGGGTACGCCGGCCTCGGTATCTCCGGTCAGGAGGACAATGGGTAAATCTGAAAACTGACGTCGGAGTCGGCTTGCGAGAATGCGTCCATTCATCTCCGGCATCCCTTGATCGGTAAAAACGAGATCGAAGGTTCGTGTCTTGCAGATGGCGAGGGCCTCCGCACCCGAAGAAGCATCTGTCACGTTGTGTCCTCGGATGCTGAGGAGCTTGATAAGGACAGATCGTACCATGGGCTCGTCGTCGACAACGAGGATGTTTGCAGCGGGTCCGGTTTCCGGTTGTTGGTTTTCCGCAGGTGGTTCAGATTGCGCTTCCAGATGGGGGAAGCGAAGCCAGAAGGTAGTACCGAAGCCGAGTTGCGTTTCAACTTCGATCTCGCCATCATGCTCTTGCACGGTGCCGTAGCAAACGGCGAGGCCCATCCCGGTTCCTCGCTTACCTTTCGTCGTAAAGAGAGGTTCGAAGATCCGTGCTCTTACTCTGTCAGTCATTCCTGTTCCAGAATCGGAAACCGCGGCGACGACGCCATTCTCACTATCGAAACCAACTTTGAATGAGATGGTCCCGCCATGCGGCATCGCCTGAACGGCATTCAGGATGAGATTCACAAACACGTCCTTCAGATCGGATGACGACCCGTTGATCAGTGGTACTTCTTCGAACTCGGTGAACGTGTCGATCGAGATGCCCTGGCGTCGTGGTTCGTTGTACCAGTAAGGCTTCGTGAGTGTGATGGAGTCTTCAATGATCTTCTTGAGGTCAACCGGTTCAAAGGCAGTCTGTCGCTCGTGCCGAATGTACTGTTGGATTTTGCGCACCAGCGAGGCACCGTCCAGTGCTGCCTGCTCGATTGTTTCCAGGTGTTCCGTGCCGGTCGAAGAAAGTGACGAAGCCGAAGTTCGTTTAAGAAGTTCAGTGTGTCCCAGGATGCCACTCAGAAGATTATTGAAATCGTGAGCGATACCCATGGTCATCCGGCCGAGCGTCTCCATTCGGTGGCGTTCCGTCTGATTGGTCATCCACGTCGTCGGTTCCGTGAGCACTTCGCCGGTTATGTTAACGGCCTTGAGGCGCAGCACACCATTTTCGTCGGGAGTTTGGGCGGGGAGGAAATTGAGAAGGACTGGCAGGGGTTGATCCCAATTAGGAATACGGACGAGGAAAACTTCGGCGGTCACAAACTTGCCGGACAGCGCTTTTTCGGTAAATTGGGCAACCAATCCCTGGTCCTGATCCGATAAGCGACTCCACGGCCTGGCTGGTGTGCCGAAAATGCTTTGCCACGCCTCATTCTGATATACGATTTCACCATCTGTTGAGAGCGTCGCAACCAGCAGCTCCTGCTCGACAGGAACCGGGGAGGTAAATGTGGTTGCATTATTGCCAGAGGGTTTTGGCATATAGATCAACAGCGAATTTGGTTAATCCTTACAGAATTTCCTGTTCGGGGTGAACACGGAGCGACCCGCGTTGTTCTAGAAGTTTCCCGTGCAAAACTTCCCAAATTTAGCAAATATCCGTTAGCATTGCGCCTATGTGGCATGAATCAATTCTTGACACGATCGGGCAGACGCCCCTCGTCCGTCTGAACCGTGTTGCAGACGGGACTCCGTGCCCTCTTCTGGCGAAGGTGGAGTTCTTTAATCCGGGAGGCTCGGTAAAGGACAGGATCGGCATTTCGATGATCCGGGCAGCCGAGGCAGCGGGAAAGCTCAAACCCGGGGGGACGATCATAGAATGCACAAGCGGCAACACCGGTGCCGGACTGGCCATTGCCGGGATTGCGCTCGGTTATAAGTGCATTTTTACGACTACAGATAAACAGAGCCAGGAAAAAGTCGATGTGCTGCGTGCGCTTGGTGCGGAAGTATTCGTCTGCCCGACCGATGTTCACGCTGACGATCCACGATCGTACTATTCTGTCGCAAAGCGGCTCGCCGAGGAGATTCCAGGATCTTTCCATGTGAACCAGTACGATAATCCGGCGAATACGGAAGCTCACTATCAGACGACCGGTCCCGAGCTCTGGGAACAGACTGAGGGCAAAATCACGCACTACTTTGCCGGAGCCGGCACAGGTGGTACGATAACCGGAACCACGAACTATCTCAAGGAAAAGTATCCGTCGCTGAAAACCATTGGCGTAGATCCGTATGGGTCAGTTTACTTCAAGTATTTTCATACTGGAGAATTTGATCGCAATGAGATCTATCCGTACCTCATCGAGGGTGTTGGTGAGGACATTCTCACGGGCAATATGGACTTCAATGTCGTCGATGACTTCGTGCGGGTCGATGACAAGACCGCGATGCAGTACGCTCGTGCCCTGGCGCGGCAGGAAGGTATGTTTGTCGGTCAAAGTTGTGGAATGGTAGTGGCTGGTGCGGTTCAATGGCTTAAAGACAACCGAGATTCAGTCAAACCAACAGACGTCGCCGTTGTGCTTCTCCCGGATTCAGGGTTTAGATATCTCTCGAAACTGTACAACGACAATTGGATGAAGGGTCACGGGTTTCTGGAGAGTACTTCAACAATGACGGCCGGTGATATCCTTCTGCGACGTGGTTCTCGAGAAATGGTCAGTGTCGATCCGGATCTTCCAGTTAGTAAAGCCATTGCCTACATGACGGATAACGCCGTCTCGCAGATTCCGGTGATAGACAATGGCGAGGTCGTCGGCAGCCTGTCCGAACGTGGCATTCTGGGAAGATTGATGGCTGATCCGGCTGTGCAATCTGCACCGGTAAGGGAGCTTATGAAGGCACCGCTTCCGGTAATTACTCCTTCGGTAGCGGTGGATCAACTAACGACTTATCTCGAAACTGATACCGGCGCTGTGCTTGTTGACGGTGGATCGGGCAAGTACGAGATTATTACAAAAAGCGATTTACTGGACGCGATCGTGCGTACCGGTTCAAATGGATCGTAAAACAAGAGAAACGTGATGAACGACAACGACCAGAATCCGGTGCAGTCCCAACTGAATATTGAATTGGGAGAAGACACCGCCGAAGGAATTTATTCAAACCTGGTAATGATTGCCCATTCGCCGGAAGAGTTCATTCTTGACTTTATCCGAGTAATGCCTGGGGTCCCCAAGGCGCGCGTCAAAAGTAGAATCATTGTGACTCCGCAGCACGCCCGCCGATTGTTGAGAGCGTTAGCGGACAACATTGACCGCTACGAAAGAAATCACGGAGAGATCGACGAGCGCACCCCACCGGGTCAGCCGATTCAGTTCGGTGGCCCCAGCGGAGAGGCCTAGCAACTTTGGGAAGACGTGGTGATGCGTTCTGCTACGTTCGCGTTCGGAAGACTACGAACAGTGCGATGGCCGCAAACAGAATGTGTGGGAACCACGCCGCCAGCACGGGCGAGAGCATTTCTGAGTACCCGAATGGCTCGGTCACTTTCATGACTGCGAGATAAGTAAAGGCGAACAGTAGTCCGAGTCCCAATTGGATTGCCTGTCCCCCTCGTCGCCTTACGGCAGCCAAGGGCACTCCAAGGATGACAAGAATCAGGTTGGCGAATGGATACGAGAACTTGGAATAGTAGTTAACCATCGTGCGGCCCAGGTTGTCGGCCCCCGATCGTTTAAGGGACTCAACAAATTCTCCTGACGCCGGAATGGTCATCGATTCTACATCACGTTCGGTCCTGGCAAAGTCGCGTGGAAAGACGTTGAGAGTAGTGTCAACCTGGGAGAAAGTCGATCGATGTTCTTTTCCCTCGGAGTCGAAGTTTCGTCTGACGCCGTTTCGTAGGCGCCACATATCTTTATCCTCTTTCCATTCGAT
The DNA here is from genome assembly GCA_965367755.1 of uncultured Rhodothermales bacterium. Classification (GTDB taxonomy): domain Bacteria; phylum Bacteroidota; class Rhodothermia; order Rhodothermales; family JABDKH01; genus JABDKO01. Next base: position 23,242 of record CBDUKH010000040.1, on the reverse strand, counting down.
CCGGTCAACGTCGATCCGGGAGGCTAGCCTGTCGCCATTCTCGAATACCTCGAGCGTAGCGCGGTGTCCGATGTTCTTACTCTTGTCATAGTAGCCAACGACAATAACAGAGCGTGGTGAATTCTGTCGGTGGATGTCACTGATATCGAGTTGTCGGGGACCGTCACGTAGATACTGCTGCTCAAAATCGAGGACGACCTGATTGCTTTTAGGAACAACCCAGCCATTGAAAAGAAATACGGCGGTCGTGATGCCTACCGCAACGATCAGGTACGGTACCATGAGCCGATACAGAGAGACACCGCTCGTTTGGAGTGCACTGAGTTGAAGACTCTGTGCCAGTCGGCCCGTTAGGTGGACACAGGCAAGAAACGTTGCCAGGGGAGACGTTAGTTTGATTATTTCGGGAACGTAGGCCGGGTAATAGGTGAGGAAGACCTGCTTTAGCGTCGCTCCTCTATCCATAAAGTCATCGATGTACTCGACGTAGTGCAGCACGACAAAAAAGACAATGAGCGCGACCGTCAACACGAGGTATCCAGTCAGAAATCGCCTGACAATATGTCTATCGAACTTGGTCATAAATTGGGCTTGTCGAATTTGTTTATGTATCGGTGCTGCCGAAAAAAGGAAAACCGACTAATAACGACAATATTGTAAGGGACTGCAGGTAATTTTAGAGGGCTGACCGTAGTTTACGTCCGCCATACAACAAGAATACGGGTTTTACATGAAGCTTCACGAATATCAGGGTAAAGAGATCCTGGCTTCCTACGGCGTTGCGACGCAAGGAGGCCACATAGCATCCACAGTTGAGGAAGCTGTTGCCGCTGCAAAAAAAATGCAGCAGGAAGACGGAGCATCTCTCTTTGTAGTTAAGGCTCAGATTCATGCCGGCGGTAGGGGTAAGGGTGGTGGCGTCAAATTGGCGAAGAGCGTCGAGGAAGTTGGCGAGAAAGCAGAGGCTATCCTCGGTATGATGCTAAAGACGCACCAGACCGGACCTGAGGGTCAAAAAGTGAGGAAGGTTCTCATTGCCGATGCGGTGGACATCAAGCAGGAGTTTTATCTCGGTGTTACGCTTGATCGACAGAAGAGCATGAACGTAATCATGGCTTCTACTGAAGGTGGGGTGGAAATTGAAACGGTTGCCGAGGAGTCGCCCGAGAAGATTCTGAAAGAGTGGGTAGATCCTGATATCGGGCTGCGGCCTTTCCAGGCAAGCCGTCTAGCGTTTGCGCTCGGCTTCGAAGGAGCAGCATACAAATCGGCGGTCAAGTTCATAACTGCGCTCTACCGCGCTTTCGAAGGGACAGACAGTTCTATCGCAGAAATTAATCCCCTGGTACTGACCGAAGACGGGAATGTGATTGCCGTTGACGCCAAGATCGATCTGGATAGCAACGCACTTTTTCGTCACAAGGATCTTGCAGAGATGCGAGATATTCATGAAGAGGATCCGCTCGAAGTCGAGTCAAGTGAGCATGGCTTGAATTATGTGAAGCTTGATGGCAATGTCGGCTGCATGGTCAATGGAGCGGGCCTCGCAATGGCGACCATGGATATCATCAAACTTGCTGGTGGTGAGCCTGCTAATTTTTTGGACGTTGGTGGTGGAGCGACAGCAGAAACAGTCGAAGCTGGCTTCCGAATTATTCTCAAAGATCCCAACGTTAAGGCGATCCTCGTTAATATCTTCGGCGGCATCGTTCGCTGCGATCGCGTTGCCAATGGAGTTGTCGAAGCGGCCAACAATGTTGACATAACGGTTCCCCTTATTGTTCGCCTTCAGGGTACAAATGCTGAGGAGGGCAAGGCTATTCTCGACCAGAGCGGACTCGATGTCGAAACGGCCATTTTGTTTAAGGAGGCAGCCGATAAGGTTACGACTGCACTCGGCGGCTAAACTGGTTTGCAATACTAGCATGAGGGTGTATTGCGCGAAGCAGTATGCCCTCGTCTCTTGTTATGGAAGACGGCATCGTCATTGAAAGCGTATCCAAGCGGTTCGGCGACACCCTGGCCGTCGACGATGTATCGTTGTCCGTCGGACGCGGCGAGTTCGTGTCACTCCTGGGTCCCAGCGGGTGCGGCAAGACGACACTTCTCCGATTGATCGCCGGCTTCGAGAATCCAGATTCAGGACGCATTCTGTTCAAAGGCGTGGATGCAACAAGACTGTCTCCGCAAAAGAGGCCGTCGGCAATGGTGTTTCAAAATTATGCCCTCTTTCCCCACATGACGATTCGAGAGAATGTTGCGTACGGGTTAAAGGTGCGCAAGTGGAAGAAACAGCAAATCAGGGAGCGCGTCGATGTGGCTCTCGAGCAAGTAGACCTGACAGGACTCGGGGAGAAGAAGGTAACCCAATTGTCGGGTGGTCAGCAGCAGCGGGTGGCGCTTGCAAGGGCTGTTGCAGTTCAACCGGAGGTCATTTTGTTTGACGAACCGCTGTCCAATCTGGATGTGGCTTTACGCGAAAGAACGAGGAACGAATTGCGTCTACTGCAGCAGAAAATCGGCATGACGAGTATTTACGTGACGCACGATCAGGAGGAAGCACTTAGCCTTTCGGACAGGATTGCTGTCATGCGTGACGGCAGGGTATTGGAGATCGGGTCTCCAGAAGAGTTGTACCGAAAACCGGAATCGGCATTTGTAGCAAGTTTTCTGGGTGGCGCAAATGTTATCCCGCACGGTGTCCTGGCGAAAAAACTTGCTCCAGATATGGCAGTTGGACAGGCGGTTGCTCTACGAGCAGATGATATCAAGTGGGATCCCGACGGTCCATTTCGAGCGCAGGTTGTAGCCTCTTTCTTTCACGGAGGTTATCGAGAGGTATGGCTTCAATTCGAAGGGCAGCAGTTGCGGGCGCACATTGATCCGGAGGTCGAGCTGAAAGATGGGTTGTCGTTTCGCGTGGATCGGATTACGATTGTCAACAACCAGGAGAGTACCGGAGCTGTACTATAGGCCGTGTTCTGCCAACCCTTGTGCGGCAAAAGCGTGCTGCCTGAATAATGAAGTGAATTACTGGCGAGCGGTTTTGGGCGGCGCCGGCTTAACACTGGTGGTGATCGAGGGAATGGCTTTGGAACCTGAACGCGGGGGCCTCCACTTCCGCCTCCCCGGTAGCAACTTAACTGATTCTCAAGTCAGTACCTTAATGACGCTCTTATTAGGTTTTCTCACAAAAGCGATTTCCGTACTAATCCCGTTTCAAGACTGTTAGAACAACCACAGCGTTCGTTATCCAGACGCATCCAGAGTGAACTTATAAGAGGTTATCGAATCTCCCGGTAACGTCAGACTTGGGCTGCCGAATACGCAGCAAATCACGCAAATGCCCGCTCTTGACGTGCAGATCGAAGCCCCAGGATTGATAGCTCCCGAATGGAATCCAGTTGATGGACATCTGCCAGCATTCGAAGTCACGGTGCAAGTCCAGCGACGTGGTAACCATTTCTTTCTCGGAAAGATCATACCCCGTCCGTGCCGTGATCTTCCAACTAGGCGTAAGATTAAAATCGAACGACGTGTTTACAATTGATCGCTTCGTTGCCCTGATACCAGACTTCGAAAAACTATACGTATAGTCTATTGAAAGCGACCACGGTATAGCGAAATCTTTTGGGACGCCATCGACGCCGCCTCTTGCGTAGAGTGTGGAATTGAGTCCGTCCAATTCATCTACAACCGACGAAGCTTGAATGTCACGGTTCAATGCCGACATGTTTTCAACCGGTCTCGCCGAACCGCGACTTTTGCTTCTAATAGATGTCCTTGCCGTCGAGCTGAAAGACGTAATTCTGCCGACTGCCAGTTTACTCAAATTGAACGCATGCACATCGGTCAAGACACCAGACGAATCTACCCGGTACGGTGATAATGTCGATCGCGCTGTGAGGTCGACTTTACCCAACAATTTCGTACGTGCACTCAACGAGATATTCGCCATCTTTCGCTGATCGGCGGCAAAGTTATAGCTACTGCTTGCATCAAAATTTAGGAGCGTCACCGTCTTGGAATCGGTCCGTCCGGTAGAATCAGTTCTTACCCTCCGTGTTTCAAAAACGTTTGTGACCGAATAGGTAAGCGACTGCTGCTGACCGCTTCTGACTTCGGATACGACAGGGTAAACTATCTCGGTCCCGGAGGTATCCGTATAGGTTCGCGTGTAGCCCCAGGTATCGCTCGTAAAATCGGGTCGATATGAAAAGCCTAGCTTCGGCCTGAGTGTATGTCTCATTCCATCATACTTCCCAACCTTCACGGGAAAGAGACCGTATATCGTTGTGTTTGCTGCAACACCTGTAGAAAATTGGTGTAATGCAAAAAAACCGGGTTCGGATGATCTGACAACAGCATTCGTCGAGTCGATAACGGAACGGCGATCGGTTCGAATAAACCAGTCCTCGGTAAAACTAAACTGCGGCGTGAGGTTTAGAGGCAGAAAACCACCCGTCGAAAATGATGCGCTGACAGGTATTGAGTGAGATGTCTTGAAGGCGAATGGTTCATCTTTGCCAGTAGCGCGTCTGTAGTCCGTCGGTGATAACAAAGCATCTGTCCAGGAAATATCGACTGCAGAACTGTCTCCTCGATTCAATAATTCGTCTTCCGATAACGGCACAAAATTAAATCGATTCGTTGTCGTCATATTATAATTGTACGTAATCTTTTCATACCAGGCCTCTCCGCGGCCGGGCACACGGCTGTCGCGCGTGAAGGGTTTGCGCGACGACTGGCTAAAGGAAAAACTGGGAATGGTAAGGTCGACACTGTTGTTTGCAAACGATTGCTGTTGACTCGTCTTGAATGTAAGTGATCGACCGACGCCAGCCCATCGCTTGCGATACGTTATGCTCGATCCGACCGTCTGCTTAACGCGATCATCGTAATTTTCCGAGATCGCTCGTAGATATCCTGATGTAGAAAGGTCGACATTCGCCGACAAGCTGGACGAGGGACTGATCGTCTGCGAGTGCGACCATCTCACCGATGATGTTTCATTGATACCAAACTCGGGGTCGTTACGCTCGCCGTTTCGTAATCTGGCATACTCAAGGTGAAGCTGTCCGTTGTACCGGTAACGCTTGTTGTAACGGAAGCTCGAGGCAGACTCCCAGCTACCCTTTGACCAGAAGCCACCCTGAAGTTGGAGGTCAACATAATCTGACAGCGCCCAGTAGTAACCCCAGTTTCGAAGATAGAATCCAAACTCGTCTTCACCATACTGAGGTGCAAGTGGTCCACTTCTACGGCCCTCTTGAGCCGGCAGAAAACCAAAAGGCAACCACAAAGGCGTGGGAATATTGTATATGTATAGTCGGATCGGTCCAGTATATACCCACTTCCGGTTGACAATTTTCATTCTGTTGGACCGAAGGGAATAAGAGGGGTCTTCAAAACACTCGCACGTAGTGTATAGTCCGTCTTTAACATAGAGCGTCGAGTCTCCGGCGAACTTGGCGACGTCAGCGCGAATGAATCCATCTTCGTACGCGGTCTGAGCGCCTACCACTCTTCCTCGTTCTGATCGAAGATTGAACGACAACTCCGACCCTCGAAACGTCTCATCACCCTGGGCAAACGATGGCATCCCAACGAGTCCGGTATCGCTTGCAATGCCGGTTGCCCGTAGTTCATCCTTCTCGAAAAGAATGTCGATCCGATATGCTGACAAGTCGGCGCTCGGATGGCTTACGGTCGAACTGCCGAAGAGAGATCCGAGATCGCCGGTCGTTTCATCGAACGTGATTACAAGTGAATCAGCGGCTGAAAACTTGATGCCCGATCCACTTTGCGCAACGGAGAAATGAAGGGGAGAGGTACAGCAAACAATCGCGATGCACAACACAGTAAAACGCAGGAGCACACGACCTTTTGTTACAAAGGGAGGTCCGGAATCATTGTCAAGGCTGGTGCTGCCGTGAAGGTTCATCAAGATGTTCAAAAACGAGTCGTGCTGCTCCAAGCATACCCGCGTCGTTGCCTAGCGTTTCCTGTTCAATCCTGATTTGGTCGCGAAAAGCCGGCGTAACAAATCGTTTGATAGCTTGTCTGGCAGGTTCCAGGATGAAGTCTCCCGCACCCGATAGTCCGCCTCCTACTATTATCGTTCGAATGTCAAGGAGGTTAACGGCAGAACCGAGTACGCATCCAAGCTTGTGTCCAGCCCAGGCGAGTACATCCTTTGCAGAGTCATCGCCATCGCGTGCCGCCTCATAAATCATTCGCGGCGATATATCGAGCAGGTCATGGCCAGCTCTTTCGTGAATGAGCGACCGCGGCAACGTCATCAAATGATACCGTGCATGTCGTGAGAGAAATCGTTGCCCGAGGTAGGCCTCAATGGCACCCGCTACGCCGGCCCGGTCAAACGGCCCTTCATAATCTATGGTCATGTGCCCGATCTCCCCGGCACCACCTGTTGCTCCCCGGAAGAGACGGTTGTTGACAATGATCGCGCCTCCCACTCCTGTCCCAAGAGTGACCATGATAAAATTGGCGTAGTCTTTTCCTGCACCGTAAAAGCAGGATCCGAGAGCAGCTGCATTCGCATCATTTTCGATGAGAATAGGGAAGTTTAGGCCGTGTTTCTCTTTTAACTCTTCGCTGATATTTACCGTCCCCCAGTCGATAAAATTTGGAGGGTTGGAAATGGTAGTTCGCTCAAGATTGATGGCACCTGGTGCACCAATACCCGCACCTAAGATCGGGTGGGGACCAGCCTGTAGTTCAACAGAATGGATTGCCTTGGCGAGCTGACTTAGAACGTGAGCAGGACCCTCCTCAGCACCAGTATCAAAAGATGTTTCGAAGACTAATCCCAGAGATTCATCGACAAGTCCAGCCTTGATGGACGTTCCGCCCAAGTCTATCCCAGCAGCATATTTACTCATTCCTGAAAAGTCTAGGTTAAGAAGGTAGCGACTGGGTACGGGAGCTATTCGTCTTTAGGGACGACAGGGTATACGGTCTCGTTTTCTCGTTTCATCCCGTAATCTTCCCGGGCGATTTTTTCGACCGATTCATCCGATAAGCCTTTCTCAAGCTCTTCTTCAAGAAACTCGATGTCAGATCGTAGAGCTTCGTTCTGTGATTGGAGGGATTTATATTCTCCATACCATTTGATGCGACTCATTAGACTGTGACTGTCGAAGAACATAAGCCAGACAAGCAGTCCTAGACCAACCGCAATTCCAAGCGGCTTCTTCAGACTCCGCGACGAGTCACTCTGGTTCTTTTTCCTGGTGGGATCAGGCATTGTTTATTCGGAAAGCTGACATGCCCGGGTATACTGCCGCGTCGCCAAGGAGTTCTTCAATTCGAAGTAGCTGATTGTACTTAGCCACTCGATCACTGCGGCTGGCGGAGCCTGTCTTAATCTGACCGGATCCAGTTGCAACGGACAGGTCAGCAATTGTAACATCTTCGGTTTCTCCCGATCGATGGCTGATAATGGAAGTATAACCGTTTCTGTGCGCCAACTCAATGGCACGCATCGTTTCCGTGAGAGTGCCGATCTGGTTTAGCTTGACAAGTATTGAGTTCGCACAGTGGTTGTCTATTCCTTTCTGTAGATACGACGTGTTAGTGACGAATAGATCATCGCCCACCAGCTGTACGCGATCGCCGACAGCCGATGTCAGGGCCTTCCAACCCTCCCAATCGTTCTGATCCATGGCATCCTCGATAGAAATAATCGGATAATCTTGAATCCATTTCGACCAGAAAGCGACCATGTCTTCAGAAGAACGCTTCGTGTCCGGATCGCTTTTCCAGAATACATAATTTCCATCGTTGTACATTTCGCTGACTGCGGGATCCAGCGCGATGTAGAAGTCCATTCGGGGTGAATAGCCTGCATTGTTCGCGGCTTCAAGAATGACTTCGATCGCTTCCTCATTAGAACGAAGATCAGGGGCGAACCCGCCTTCATCACCGACGGCCGTATTGTAACCTTTTTCTTTCAGGACTTTTTTAAGATGATGGAAAACCTCGGCTCCCATTCGAAGCGCTTCAGAAAATGATTCGGCACCCGTGGGCATAATCATGAACTCCTGCATATCCACGTTGTTGTCAGCATGGTGTCCACCATTGATGATGTTCATCATCGGTACCGGCAGGGTATTGGAATTGATACCACCTATGTATCGGAAAAGGGGGACGCCGAGTGCAGTTGCGGCCGCCTTTGCTGTCGCCAATGATACTCCCAGAAGCGCGTTTGCGCCCAGGCGAGACTTATTCGGAGTGCCGTCTAGTTGAAGGAGCGATTCGTCAATGAGTGTCTGATCTTCGACATCCATTCCCACTATTTCTTCAGCAATGACCCCGTTGATATTCTCTACCGCGGCCAGTACTCCCTTACCCAGATAGCGCGACTTGTCGTTATCCCTTAGTTCGATAGCTTCGTGCTCACCGGTTGAGGCGCCACTGGGAACGGCGGCTCGTCCGACCGACCCATCTACGGTGATGACGTCAACTTCGACCGTCGGATTTCCGCGGCTGTCAAGAACCTGTCGGGCAATGATGTCGCTGATCAAATACATATCCTCTTCTACGTAAAATGGTATATCCGAAAATCGAAATTGGATTTGCGAAAACCAATCAACCTTAATTAATAAATGTTGATTTAATCGCCTGGTGGGGCAGGGAATGGATCGGCAAAGGGAGACATAATACAACGAAAATACCTTGTGAATCCAGTGCCGAATCAATTCTAAGCATTTGTTTATTTATGGTTTTGATAGTGCAATTCTTTTTGTACACTCATCCACCACCCTTCAATTCCACTAAATAATCAAGTCATTTACCCATCACGAGGTATGTATGAAAAAAGCATGTACCGTGATGGCTGTCGTTTTTGCTGTGGGACTGATTCTGCCTGAACAGTCAACATTTGCACAGGAAAAACGAACAGTCGTCAAATCTGAAAACAGGCCATCGCGGGCAGTCCGTGAAATGGCGTCTGAGAGAACAGCTCCCAGGTTCTCGGACATTATTTACCAAGTACCAAACAAGACTCGCGGCGAAAGTACCAGAACCATTGAGAAAGCTTACGACGGACCGGATCCGGTTCTACAATCTGTGGTCGGCAATGCACCGGGAATCATCGATGTCAACTTCGACGGTGCCGACAATAATGACAACCAGGATCAGGTTGGATTTCGCGTAGCACCTCCAGATACGGACGGAGACGTCGGGCCGAACCACTACGTTCAGATGATCAACCTTGTCACAACCATCTATGACAAAGGTGGTAACGTCCTTCTCGGGCCAGTGCCAAGTAATGTATTCTGGGACGGATTCGGAGGTCTTTGCGAAACGACCAACCAGGGCGACCCGATTGTTTTGTACGATGAAACCGCCGACCGCTGGCTGGTCAGCCAGTTTGCGTTCGATGATGCGTTTACGGTGTTCTCCCAATGTGTTGCTGTTTCACAAACTGCTGACCCTACGGGTGCCTACAACCGATACGAGTTCTCATTCAATAGCATCGGCTTTCCTGACTATCCAAAGCACGGAGTAATGTCGGATTCATATACCCTGATGGTAAATGTCTTCGAAGCTCCACTGTTTTTCTTCTCAGGAACAGGGCTCGCTGCACTTGACAGAGATGCCATGCTGGCCGGCTTGCCAGCTACAATGGCCTACTTCGGTCTCGGTGCTTCCGAGTTCGGTTTCGTTGCTGGAGATATTGATGGCGCTTCCGTGGATATGAATCCAACGTTTGCCACAGCTATGTCCAACACGAGCCAGTTTGATATCTGGGAGATTGATGTAGACTGGAGCAATCCTGGCGCCGCCACAATCAGTCAGGTTGCCGCCATTCCGATTTCTTCATTCGATCAGGAATTCTGTACAGCATCGCGTGAAGCTTGCATCCCATCACCAGGTGGTACCTCGTACGAAGTAATCGCCGACCGACTGATGCATCGACTTAACATTCGTGACTTCGGGACACATCAATCGATGGTGACTACACACACCGTCGACGTCGGCTCAGGGCGAGCTGGTATCCGCTGGTACGAAATGCGTAATACAGGTAGCGGTTGGTCACTCTATCAAGAAGGAACGTACGGTCCGTCTGACGGTCTTCACAGATGGATGGGTAGCGCTGCAATAAACGCTGCTGGTGATATCGCTATTGGTTACTCTGTATCAAGCTCAACAGTCAATCCGGAAATCAGATTCACCGGACAGACTGCGGCTAGTTCTGGTTCCGGAACCCTGGACGTCGATGAGACAACCATCGTAACAAGCTCCAGCTCTCAAACGGGCACCGCTCGCTGGGGTGATTACAGCGCAATGTCGGTAGATCCTGTCGATGATAGGTTCTGGTATACAACTGAATACACCAGTCCGAACTCAACAACTTCGTTTCATTGGGGAACGCGGATTGCATCGTTTTCCTTCGACGAAGGTACGATGCCGGATCCACCGGATGCAGATCCAACGAACCTGATAGCAACAGCGTCTTCGTCGAGTGAAATCTCATTGACATGGGATGATAATGCGTCGAATGAAACAGGCTATGAAATCGAACGATGTGGCGGCTCCGGCTGTAGCGACTTCGCGCTCGTAGCAACTGCTGGTGCAAACTCATCCATGTACACTGACGGCGGTCTGTCTACGAATAGCACATATAACTATCGTGTTCGTGCAGTCAATGCTGCTGGATCATCAGGATATTCGAACGAAGCAGAAGCCACTACAAGTGACGATCCTGTACCCGATGCTGCTCCTACCAACCTGGTAGCCACGGCTTCGTCTACAAGTGATATCTCATTGACGTGGGACGACAATGCTTCGAACGAAACTGGATATCAGGTCGAACGATGCACTGGTGCTGGTTGCAATACGTGGGCGCTCATAGCTACTACAGGTGCGAACGCTACGTCGTACGACGATAGCGGTCTGTCGGCGAATACGACATATACGTATCGAACCAGAGCGGCAAATGACGCGGGAGTGTCTGCTTACTCAAACGAGGCAGAAGCTACCACGGATGATGACCCTGTACCGACGGAAGACATCGTTGTGACAGTAACGCCAATCGGCGCTCCAATTATTATTCCGTCCAACGGAGGTCGGTTTGAGTTCACTTTGGAAATAACGAACAATGGAACGGCGACTGTGACCAAGGACTACTGGTCACTCGTTGTTGATCCAAATGGTAATTTCCGAAGCCCACGAACCATTCCGGATGCGACAATTGCTCCTGGAGAAACATTCTCTACGACAATTAAAGCACGCATTAACAATCGTGGAGCAGCTGGGACATATACAGTCACCGGATACGCAGGTGAGTACCCAACCTCGGAAGCTTCAGATTCGTTCACGTTGACGAAAGAAGGTAGTGCACCTGATTTCGCAAAGACGGGATCAGAGATTCCGACGGAGCTCGTACTCGACCAGAACTATCCTAACCCATTCAATCCAAGTACAACGATTCGTTACGGAGTCCCTGAAGACGGCATCGTATCAGTCCGCGTCTATAACGTAATGGGCCAGGAAGTGGCAACATTGGTGAGCGAGTGGAAGGGAGCCGGCGTCTACGAAGTAAACTTCGACGCCTCCAAGCTTTCCGCCGGTGTTTATCTGTTCGGCGTTGAGGCCGGGGGAAAACAAGTAGTAAACCGTATGACGCTTCTCAAGTAAGCGTTATACCGAAGGGTGTTAACAAAGAAACGGCCGGGGAGCATGCGCTTCCCGGCCGTTCTTGTTTACTATCCTCTTCACTGGATTTCCCGGTACTAATCGGTAAACCCTGTGGTATCGGTTATGGAGACTTGACCGTTGTTGTCTCTCCGATCCAGCTGTAACAACCGTAATCAATCTTGTATCGGTCGCCAACGTTCCAGTTCTTGAAGAACAACATCTCCTGATCGGGATAGACACCACGATAACTATTCGACTTCTGACGAACGGTAGCTGCAAGTGCCGGCTTAATGCTGATTGCCCGATTGTAATAGTCAGTAACCAGCCAGTAGACGGCTCTGTCTTCTCTCTCAAACGAACCACAGTCCGATATTGCCTGTGCGTACAGGTCACCGATTGCTACAATGGCCTCAGCGAATTTTGGATTCGCGTCAAGCGCCTGCCTGTAGTGCGTTCGCGCCTTGGAAAGCCGACCCATTTCCTGCTGAGCAATTCCCATGTTGTAATACATTTCTGCAGCGTTATCCTTGGCATCCGGAAGAGCCATCGCCTGTTGTAGCAGTGAGTATGCTTCTTCGAACTCACCATCTTCGATTTTCATCTTCGCTATCAGGCGAAGAGTCCGGGCACCCGGATCCATCGAAAGCATTTTGTCCGACAACTCGTAGAGCATTTCACGCTCATCCAGCTCAAGTGCCAGTTCGAATATCTGGGTTACTAACTCCGGGTCTTCCGGGTTTTTTTCAAACTGAGTAAGCAGGAAATCATATTTCTCGGAAGGACTGGTAAAGAGAGCGCCTCGCCACTTGTCCAGAATCTCGACGATCGCCTGCTCTTCGCCACGCTGTGCTTCGACCTTGTCCATAAAATCTAAGGCACCTTGCTTGTCATTCTCATTGACATAGTGACCTATGACATAATTAATGTAGTACGGATCGATTACATCCGGCTTCAGGTCGTAGGCCTTCTCGTAACTTTTACCGACCTCACGTTGCATGTCGGGTAGATACTCGGCGTTCTCCTGAATGAATTTGCCTTTCTTCAGAGTCCAATCATATTCGTCAGCTTTCACATCGTTAGCAGCGAGCATTTCGACTGCTGTATCCAGGAAAACCAGTGCAGAGTCGAGGTAAGCACGTTGCTCGGCTGGGTCTTCTTTGCTGACACCAATTTCACGGTAGATGACTACAGCACGTTCGTAGTTCACACCATTCTTACGCGGAGCTGTTGGCGCATTCGCCAATATCCACTTCAGATTCGGTAGAGCACGCTCGTAATCTCCGTTCTTAAAGTCCTCATAGTAGAGGCTATAGTGCTTGAGCGTCTCAGGGTCTGCCGTCTGAGCTGACGATTTGTTCGCCACACTCCATCCCATCAAAATGACAAGAGCCGCTGCGATTACTTGAAATCCTCTAGACATTGCTTTTATAGTTTTGCTGAAAATGTGTCTTTGTGTAGAAAATTGAGGACAGTGACCAAAAATCAGGCAGTCTATCCCAGCTTTCTTTTGACGAACCATCGTTCGCCTATGTTTAAATTAAGCCCAAATTTGAAGAAAGAGTCCCGAACAAGCCCGTTGCCAGTTGTTCCTCTTCTCCCTATTTCTGATATAATATCAAGTCGCGTGCCAGGAACACCAAGAGGAACGCTCATGCCGCCGGTAAATCCTACACTATTGACGTTTGTAATGCCGTCAGGCTGGATATACTCCTGATCGTAGAAAACCCCTATTCTGTAGGCTACTCGGGAGGCGTATCCAGCAAATATATTGTTTCCAGCTGGAAGTAGTTCAACCCCACCCGACAACCTGACTCTATTTCGGAGTCCATTAGTCGATCCGGGGGTGTACCCGGGCAGTGCGATACTGCTTTCAAAATCGGTCCAGGGCTGATATTCCGCATCGGCGACGAAAAGCCACCGGGCATCACGCGCATAAGCTACACCAAAGGCTACGCCGAACGGCAGGGTGGCGTCAGCGTCACGCCCGACTCCCAGTGTATCCGGCTCCTGTGTCGATCCGAATACGTTCACCTTCCTACCCGAAAGTGATGTCGGAGTGGTCACAACCAGTCCTGCCGAAAGCCTATCATTATCTCCAAACACATTGGGAAGATTCCCGGAGACGCCAATAGTTGCTCTAAACCCCGAAAGTCGCAGCGACTCGGTCAATTTGGTCGATGCAAAATCGGTATCCTCAAACACGGTCTCTCGCGATTCCTCAATGAGGCCAAATATGAAATCTCCCGATAGCCCGACGCTGATCCGAGGGTTTACCGCGTATCCAACTCCCGCTGTCAACGCCTGGAGTCCTCCGCTGCCAAGGAAGTCTATCGTGTAGTCAGACGTGTCCCCTGGGGCGAGACCCTGACCGATACTGTCTTCGACGCGAATCCGATATCCAGTCTCACTGTAGGGAGAGAACGACAGTCCAACGCCGAGCCTCTGCGCAATCAGCGGGAATCCGAACTGAATCGAGGTCAACGTTCCCGAGCCGAGACGTGCGACATCGTTGGTGCCATCATCAACAAGAAGTCCTTCGTAGCTGAATCCTCCGGCAACCCCGGTCAAAACCTGATTCGACCACGAAGCGGGGTTTCCAAATGTCTTGTAGCGGCCGGACGAAAGGGCGTAGCCACCGCCACCCATGGCAGCGACCTGCGAAGAATGAAAAGTCTTTAACTGGCCAACCCCGAATCGCGAGTAAACGGATCCATTCCGTTGAAACTGAGCCGTGGCATCCATGCTCAACAATCCTGTGATGATCAGGATCGTTAGCAGGCAAGACACACGAAAGACGTGCATCGTGACAACGCGTGAGTACTTATTCATGTTATTCCAGGAGACTCGCGACAATATTTAGTTTAGGAGGCGCATCGACGCTGGTCGTAGAATGCAGCACGAAGGCGCTAATAGTGTTACTCGAACTTGAAACCCGAATCTTGTACGAATCAAAAACCGGGCTAGAGATAATTTCCTGCTGGATGGCGTCTCGCAAGATCGTCGAGTCAAAGATGAAACGACCGTTGTCGTCCAGTTCGGATGTCTCTATCTGAAAATCCAGAGAGTCTATCGTTCCTACCAGCTCGATACTCTCGAGGGGTGGTCGAACAAAATTTGCAGGCGTAGAAGCCGCTACAGTTGCGGTGTCCACCGAGATGCTCAAAATCAGGCTGCTAAGAACGGCCTTTGAAAGCGAATCAATGGCGGAAGGATCAATGCCTAACGAGATTCCCTGTCGGGTCCCATCTTGCATCAAAAGACGATCGGCGGGAAGTGTTGCCGCCGAAAGTACCGTTACGCTTGAAATAGACTGGATGCCCGGGAACGAGATAGTGTCTCCACCCGACACGACTTCAAGAACTGAACTCGCTACGTCAAATCCCAGAACCAGATTAGAAGCATCAGTGGACAATTCGAATCCGTTAAACGATGTAGCAAAGAAGACACTTTTCAGAGTCGAATCGTTTGCGTCAATCCATGACTGCGGCAAATCAAAACTGACTGTGGAATCTCCGGGAGTTAGCGTTAGAGTTGATTGTAATATGTTCGGTCCGGCGGTTAAAGTAGTGTCTGAATTGGCGCCCGGATTATTCCAGTCGTCGAGCATTTCGTTAACCGACAGCAGGGGGGTGGCGGTAGTATCGCCGTAGAGATATCCGATATCCAGGATTAGCTTCGCGGAGGTAATCGGACCAGCAACGAAAGCATCAGTCTGGGTAGCGTTCAGTGTAAAGTCGATGTAACCTTTGGCTTCGATGGTTCCCAAGAGCGGGTCAGCGACATTTCCCGCGAGAACCGTAGATTTGTTGCCAGTGACATCTTCGACCTCAGCGGGTGCGAATAAGCTTGGTGAAGCAGTGTATGCGATCGGATCGCCTTTTTGACCGCCGGCGAGTGTCAGGCCCGCGCTAGTAGGGTCGTCGCAGGCCGAAAAAAGCAAAACAAGCACAAGTGGCATCGAAAACTTTGCCATGTGACGGAGTGTGATGGGCATGTAGGCGTGTTGGTGGAATTGGATTTGAGGAAGTAGTACGCCCTTTGATTCTGTTTGATCGATTCACGTTTAGAATTCAATTCGAAGAACCAGGCGTATCTGGCTTTAACGGAGGCAATGGCAGATTCGTATAGCGGGCATAAAAAAAGCCCCGGACTGTGCCGGGGCTTGTACTGAAATTCCGAATGAAGTTATGCGACGACGGCACTCACTTGTTCGTAAACGTCTAATGCGGTCGCAAGCCAACCTGTTTCGTCAGCCTCAAACTGTGGGACACCGGGTGCGGCGAGGTCCACGTGAGGTGGATAAATACTGGCATCTGATGTTGTAAGGCCGATTTCATCCGGTGATCGTCCGACCAGTTCTTCCGGCGAATCGAGTTGAAGTGAGCCAAGCGTAGCCAGCTTGAAGTTTGCGTTCGTCTCCAGTCCATCCGGCGTGTAGACGCTGCGGGCATTCTGGAAGAGCGGCTCATCGGCGTACACGGACTTAAGCAGGGTCGGGACTATCGAGCCAGCCCAGCCAAAGGAGTGAACGATATCCGGATTCCAACCCAGGTTGCGGATAGTTTCGAGAACAGCATGGCCGAAATACACGGCGCGTTCTGCATTGTCGTCGAAAATCTTTCCATCCCTGTCCTGAAGTATCCCTTTACGCTTGAAGTAGTGGACGTTGTCCATGAAATAGACCTGAAGGCGTATTCCCGGAATGGAGGCGACCTTCACCTTTAACGTCTGTTTTTCACTATCAACAGTAATTTCCGTACCCGACAGCCGGATTACTTCATGCAGTTTGTTTCTTCGTTCGCTAATAATGCCATAGCGAGGCATCATAATTCGAATCTCGTACTCACCAGTCTCGTGCAGTTGCTCTGGAAGAGTTCGAACAATCTGGGAAATAGTGTTAGATTCTGTGAAAGGAGCAACTTCACCAGATATGAAGAGCGCCCTGATTGAATTAGCCATACTTCCGCGCAGTTGGTTCAACGGGATATAGATTCATATTGATTGGAAAACCGTAGCTCGGTGCTAGATAAAGCCGTCAAAACGAAGAATTCTCTGATGTGAGGGCAACGTTTAAGAGTGCACAAGCTCGTTAATAGTTGGACCGGGGAACGCCCCATAGGCCCGCGATTTTTCGACAACCAATAGTCCAATAATTTACGAAAAAAGGTATGATTCTCCAACTATGCCTGACGCCGAAATGGATACCTAATGCTCTACCTTGTGCGTCTGTGTCGGTCGGGATAAAGCCTCAATCTGCTGTGAGACAATAAGTTGTCCCCGCTTGTTACATCACTATCTGAAGAAGCCATCCTAATACCGCGCCGCCTAGTACTATATAGGCTGAGTTGAGTCGGAAGTGGAGAGCCGCAACAGCAGCAAGAGCAAAAACTATCACGGAAGGCAGATCTACAATTGCGGCTTCGCCAAGCCGGATTGTCACCACGAGCATGAGCGCGACGGCGCAGATATTGACAGCGTCGAGGAATGCGCCGGCCCAGGCAGAATTCCTGAGCTTGGGGACAAGGGGGTTCAGAATGCCCACGAAGACAAATGCTGGCAGGAAGATCCCAACTGTGGCCACTATCGCTCCTGGAATTCCTCCAAGGATGTAACCTATAAACGTCGCCGTCGTGAGGATCGGGCCAGGCGTGAATTGCCCGACAGCAATAGCATCAAGTAGCTGTTGACTGGTCAACCAGCCATACTCGTTGACGAGGTCGCCTTCAATGAACGCAAAAAGCACATACCCGCTACCGTAAAGAATCGAACCCACTTTCAGGAAGAAGGCTCCAATTTTCCAGATGGGCACATTTTGACTCGCCTCCTGAGCCACAATGGCAGTTGAGCCTCCAAGCGTGACCAGCAGCGGTACCAGATAACTCCCAACGGTTCTTGCCGAGTCCCGCATCCAGCGGAGCCACATCATCCCCAAAATACCTCCCCCCAGGAGTGCCACGATTTCATTTGCTCCCAAAAACAATGCGATAGCAGCTCCGAGCCCAACAGGGAGGAGGTGCCAAGATTTCAAAGCGGCTTTTCCAAGCCGCCAGAGAGCCCCGAGGATAATAGCGAGTACCGCGGGCTTGATCCCTACCAGGATCGGTTCGATTGACGGTAGGCTACCGTACGCCACGTACAGAGCGGCCAGTATCCCGGTTATCAGGGCAGCCGGCAAGATAAACGACGAGCCTGCCACGAAGACGCCTGGCCATCCGCGTCGCTCGTAACCAATATGCATCGTCATCTCGGTCGAGTTGGGGCCGGGTATCAGGTTCGTCGCTCCAATCAAATCCATAAAGTGGTCCCGAGACATCCACTTCCGCCGGACAATTACCTCGTCTTCAAGCATGGCGATGTGCGCTGCAGGGCCACCGAAGGCGACGGTACCAAGTTTCAAAAAGACTCTTGCAATGTCGGCAAGACTTGTTTTGGACGTATCATCCATACTTACAGTGGGGTAGATTTTGGATAGCAGGTCCGACGAGTCGGCGATCCAGTCAAAAGTGGCAATTGAGAACCCGCAGGCAGTAGCGAGTCTGCATGCAAAACTTAACCAGTCAACTTTTCAAGATGCAATCAAGGTTTTCAATCAAGGTGACGCAGCCAACAAAATAATCACCCTCGCGTACAAACGCTTTACAGCACTGTTAAATCAGGCCCAACATTCAGAACATGGCTTCGGAGATTCCAGTCGTACTTTTCGACGGTGTGTGCAACCTGTGCAACGGGTGGGTCAACTTTGCTATTGATCATGCCCGGCAGGACGTGCGGATCCACTTCGGAGCTATACAATCTCCGGAGGGCTCGGCGGTCATCGATGCCCTGGATCTGGATAAGGCGCCATTAGAGTCGATTATACTTGTGCGTAACGGTAAGGTATACCGGGAGTCCGACGCGATTCTTCAGATCATGAAGCTTATGCGTACTCCGTGGAATTGGCTCGGAGTCTTTCGTATTGTGCCCCGCCCGATCCGAGACGCCGTCTATCACGTCGTCGCGCGCAATAGATACAAGTGGTTTGGTGTACGCGAATCGTGCCGACTCCCTGACCCGGAGTCACCCGAGTGGTTCCTGTCTGGAAATATCAAAACATCGACAGCTCACGACAGGGTTGTCGAGACTTCCAGCTGACGACCGGAGAGTTCATCTACTGACTCTCTACTCCATTCTCTTCCAGGAGTTGGAAATATTTCTTGATAAGTGCTTCGTAATCTGGTGAGTACCCGGCCTCCAACGCCCTGATCAAGTCTCTGCGCAATTGGTCCGCACTTTCGATTTGTTCAAGTTCTTCAGGGCCGGGGCGATCGATTTCCTCGCCAGACTTGCTTTCTCTCTTCTCTTCGCGGCCTCGCTCCTGCATGGACTTCGTCGACTCCAGCATGCGCGTCAAGATCTGTCGCTGCCGTTCGACAGTGTTCCGGTTCATCCGCTGTCGTGACAGGTCATCAACCGACTCCAGCATTTGCTCGGCAATCTTGTTCAAATCGCCGAGAAGCTTTCCGCGCAAGTCAGGATTACGACTCATCTGCTTGAGTTGCTTCCGCAAATTGTCCTGCTGTTCGGCGAGTTGGTTCAATCTGGCCTGCACGTCTCCCGTAAGTCGCTGTCCCTGCGCGTCGTTAAGAATTTCCTGGAGTTGCTGGTTAAGTTTCTGCTGTTGACCAGCCATATTCTGCATTTGCTCGATCATCTGTTCCATTGACTGACCGCCGCCCATGCCCGACTGCTGATTCATCATCTGCGACAAAAGATCAGACAAGAGAACAGCCAGCTCATTCAAGTGCATCATGGCGCTCTTTTGATGTCCTGTTGCTCTACGCGCAACACGATCGGACATAGCCTCAATCGATGATCCCATCTCTCGAAGGGCTTCTCCAGTCTGCGTCTGAACTTCTCTGGTCATCTGCGGGATTTCACGAGCCATCTTTTGCAGTGAATCACTCACAGTGCTCAGGCCTTCTCCAATCTCCAACTGCTGTTGAGCATAACCCCGGAGCATATGGCTATCACCTACGAGGTTTTCAACAGCTGCACGCACCCGTTCCTGTTCCCGCGAAAGGATCAGAATATCATCAAGAGCCTGGCGGATTCCACGCATATTGATGTTCATCTGGGACCCCGTCATATTCTGCTGCATCTGCGACAGGTTTTGTTGCATCTGATTCAACTGCTGCTGCATCTGCTGCTGTCCTTCCATCGCCGGTTGCGTCTGCTCCTGTCGAAGCTGATCAGCATTCTCCTGCATTTTCTCAGGCATCTTTTGATCCTGCAACTGCTCCGTCATCTCTTGCATCTGTTTTTGCGGAGCAGACTTAACATCTTTCATTTCTTCCCGAATCTCTTCCAGACGCTCAAGCAGTGCCTCCATGTCTTCCTTCGCCATCTCCTGCTGATCAGCCACTTTTTCCAGCTGTTTTTTTGCATCCGCCGATTTTTGCTCGCTATCAGGATTCTGCTGATTCTGCTCAGCATCTTTCATCTGCTCGTCAGCCTGCTTCGTCTGCTCCTCAAGATTTTCTTCAAGTTGCTTCAGTTCCTCGGCGCGATTCTTAACCTCGTCCAGAGACTGCTGCATTTTGAACTTTTTGAACAAGTCCAACGTCCGCTCGAGGCGCTTCTGATATTGATCTTCAGAAAACTCAAATTTTTCGACGGCTTCCTGCATAGCGTCCAGGCTCATCTGCTCCATCGCGTCCTGCAACTCTTCGAGTGCTTCCATCAATTCAGGAGAATTAACTTCCTCGGAGACTTTCTTGAGCTCCTCGTACATGTCGAGAGTCTCCTGGGATACCAGCCCATTTTCCTCCATCTGTTCGATCAGCTTCTCGACTTCGTTCGTAAATTCGTCTACACGCTCTTCAATGCGTTGCTGCTCCTCCCGGAGTTGTTCGATCTGCCGATTGTTCTGCCAGTCTGACTCAGGATTCTTTCGAAGCTCATCGCGCAGTTCCTCAAATTTCTCCCTGACTTTGTCGGCATCGTCAAGAAGCTCATCGAGTTGGTTTTCGGCATCGTCCTGATGTTGCTCGAGAGCCTCGTATTGTTCACTGAGCGAAGGAAACCGGAGTCGGACCACGTTGGAAGTGCTGGATTTGAAGCCACTGTAGCTGTCATTGTCCCAGACCTCGACGTACACTTCGATTTCATCTCCGGGAACGGCTGAAATCTGCTGATCGGCCATGGCCCAGTCGAATCGGAAGCTCTGATCGCGTGACGTGCCATCTGGTAAGGGGACATGGATCGGCGAGAATTTATCCGCCACCGTACCAAATCGACTCTCAACCACTTTATAATTGACTGCCAGTCTGTTGAACCCGTAATCGTCTATAATCCTTCCAAGGAAGGCTACGCTGTTCGCTTCGGTCAGATGCGTGTTGTCATCCGGTGACAGGAGCAGGATAGACGGGGATTCATCAACCTGGGCACGAACCTGATATTCGATAGGCTCCGAGTTTTCTATTTCCCCGATGGAGACTAGCGAAAGATGATAACTCCCGGAACGACGGATGATGAAAGAGCCGGAGACTGTGCCGTCTTCTATGTCCAGGTTTTCTTCGTTGCCGTCGTTGAAGATGATCCTGGCTGACTGTATCTCGGGTCCGGAGATGTCTGCCGTGAGGTTGACGCGTGTTCCCCGTAAACCCGATACATCGCCGACGTTTGGATCGAGCGTGATCCTGGGTGCTCTTGCATAGGAAGGAGATATAAGTTCGACCTGGAGCTTTTTCACTACGGGCCGTTCGAAGACCGTGACATCATACCAGTCAGACCTGAATCCACCGGATCGCGCCCGGTAGCGGAAATCCTGTCGCACGTTGGCAAAGGAATGGCTGAACGCTCCTTGCTGCTGCGTTGCTTCAATCGACCTGGAAACCGTCTCGCCTACATTGACTACCTCAAATTCGAATGACTCTGGAGGTTGATCGCCGGAAGCCGTTACACTGATATTCAAGGAGGACCCACGGACGATCTGCACCGACCCGGGTGATACCTGGACGGTAAAAGGCAGTGGCCTCGTGAACACCGTTCCCGGCGAAAGGAGTCGTTGCGAGGCCCCGATGAAAGTCGAGGGGGCTAGAATAAAGAGCAGTGAAACGACCAGCACTGATCCGATCGCGAATCGACCTGCTTTCTTAACGCGGGAAAAGTCTTCGACAACAGGAAATTGGGACGTATCGATTGACTCAGACAGGTTTTGGATCGCGCCGTCTATCATGGAAGGGTCCGCGAAGCTATGGTGGCCGCGAGACAAAGAGAGGAGACTAAGCAGCCGGTCCGAAACGGATGATGAAGTAGAACCAATCCGGCGGGCAAGATCTTCGTCTGAAGGGCCCGCTATTACGCCGAAGTATTGCAGCGCAGGAAATATGATGAGTGAAATGATTCCCGTAGAAAGGGCCACTGCCAGGGCCCAGAATATGGAAGAACGAGTTCCTGGAGAGAGCCAGAAGCCCGATTCGACCGAGGTCAGAATACCCCACAGGATGGCAATTCCAGTAACGACGAGAAAAAGACCCAGAAGTGTTCTGGCCGAAGCCAGTCGCCTGCGCGTCCGATTCAACTCAAACAAAATTTGTTGGACGAGCTGTTGGCTTTTTTCGCTCATGAGTCGAGGAAGGTTAGCGGGAAGTGTCGGTTCGTTTACTGGAACCTGTACAAGCTAGTTTCGACCCTTTCTTTAAAAATATTACGTGAGCAGGGCATAAGCGCATACCCCGACCTGAGCCATGATCAAGACGACGACGGTAAGAGTCTGCGCGCTATTGAAATGCCTGGGAGGTTCATATGACCGACGAATTTCCTTGCTTTTGACAAACCCTTCTTTTTCGCTTTTATAGATGGAAGCGACTCCACAAGCGACAGAAAACAAGACGAGCGGGATCCACACTTTCCCGTAAAAGAGCGTTAAGCCAGTACTGGCGAGTGCCAGAACGATGACGCTCCCAAAAATAACAAGAGTCTTATGCTTCACAGTGAACTAAATGCAAATGATAGGAAAAACATGAAACGAACGGGAGAAACGATAAAATAACATTATTGAGTAACGAAATAGAGTCGATGAGTCGAAAAAGCTGTTGAGGCCGATTATATTGTCTCTAACTTCTTTTGTGACACCAGTAACAGGACGCCAGCTACATAAAAGCACATTCCCGATCACCACTAGTCTTAAATACGGTCGATGTCAGAAACTATTGCAGTAATTCTCGGAGGCGGTGCAGGCACCCGGCTGTATCCCCTCACTCGTCATCGTTCCAAACCGGCAGTCCCTCTGGCTGGCAAGTACCGTTTGATAGACGTACCGATCTCGAATTGTATTCATTCTGAGATCGATAGAATTTTCGTCCTTACACAGTTTAACTCGGCGAGCCTGAATCGTCATATTGGTCGTTCGTATCAATTTGACAAGTTTCGAGAAGGTTTTGTCACCATAATCGCCGCAGAGCAAACTCAGCTATCCAAGGAGTGGTTTCAGGGCACGGCCGATGCCGTCCGCCAGAGTATGATTCACTTGAAGAGCAATCGCCACAAGTACCTACTCGTGCTGTCGGGTGACCAACTCTACAGTATGGACTAT